>NZ_JANIBO010000006.1 GCF_024506395.1 Cetobacterium sp. NK01 | reverse complement strand
TAATACTTCTCTTGGGAAAAGTTCAAGTTGATATTCCTCGAGATAAGGGAAGGTCAATTTGAACCAACAATTGTTCCCAAATATTCTAGAGATATTCTGATATTGAAGATAAAATTATCTCTATGTATGGGCGTGGAATGACTATTTCTGAGATTAATGCTCATCTTGAAGAGATTTATGGATTGACGTTCTCAGCGTCGCAGATTAGTAGAATTACTGATAAGGTTTTGAAGAGATAGATACTTGGAAATAGGCCATTACAAAAATGTTATCCTTTTGTTTCATGGATGCAATACATGGTAAAGTTTCAAATAGAGCAAGTTGTAGACGAATTAAGATCTAGAGGGGTTGAGGATATTTTTACTGTGTCTATTGATGGTTTAAAAGGATTTGGTGACGCAATCTCAACTATTTTTCCAGAGGCTCAAATACAACGTTGTATGGTACATCAAATTAGAAATACATTAAGATTTATGAATTATCAAGATAGAAAAAGCTACGCCCAACAACTTAAAAATATTTACAATGTTACTAATGCGGAATCAGCATTTCAAGCTTTGGAAGCTTTGAAAATGACCTTCCTGAATTTGCGCCAGCTCTTAGAAGTTGGTATACTAATTGGAATGAGTTATCGCTTTTTTTTCAACTTTCCTATGGAAATTAGAAAGATGATCTATACAACAAATATAATTGAAAGTTTAAATAGCCAATTTAGAAAAGTTAGTAATTCTAGATCTATTTACCCTAGTGAAGATGCTTTATTAAAGATTCTTTATCTTTCTAGTAAAAATATTATGAAAAAATGGAATCAAAAAATTAGAGGTTGGGAAGGAATCTTAAGAATGTTATCAATAGAGTATGAAGGTCGTTTAGAGAAATATTTGAAATAAAAAAAGCTATCTTATCAATAAGTACCTTTAAAAGTACCCAAGTTAAGATAGCCTATTTGGACATTTAAAATTTGATAGCTAAGAAGTTAATTTACACTAAATTTGGTATACTCCCTCTTTATGTTGTAGCATAGTTCCCCATTACTATGCAAAAAAAAGTATCCAGTCTCTTTCTTATTTTCCTATTAAAGGAAATCCAAGTTGGGATGTTGTAGTTAGTTATAAAAAAGGAACTTACTTGTCAAAGGCCTGTAAAACTTTTATTGAATTAACTAAGACATATTTTAATTTTACACTTGATATTTAAAACTTAACTCTGAAATAATATATAAATTAAATATATTTATCTATTCAATATACAAAAAAAGTTGCAGCTTTAAGCTGCAACTTTTTTAATAATCAAACTGTCTATAATATCTTCTAATATCTAGAGAGTGTTTTGTATTATCTTCAAAATGAAACGCCAATCGATCAACCAAAACTGTTGATGCAATTGTTGGTGCTATTATCCAACGATATTTTTCATCTATTCCGTTTAATTTAAAATCTAATGTATCAATAATACTTAATTTTTTTGTATATTTCTTCAAAAACTTTTCAGCTCTATCATCTAAAACTCTTGTTTTTCCAGAACCTTTAACTAAAAATACACAAGTATCTTCCTCTACTATTTCTAAAGTTCCATGGAAAAATTCTGAACTTGTAACAGACTTTGTTTTTAACCATTGCATCTCTTCTAACAAACACATTGAGAATAGATACGTCTCACCCCACACTTCACCACCACCAATCCAAATCATATATGGCTCTTTATAATACTGTTTTGCCATTTCTTTTGCTTGAGGATCAAATTGTAATTTTGCCTCTAATAAATTTTCTGGTAGTAATAATAACTGATTTCCAAAATCATTATAATCTAAAAACTCTCCTCTATTTGACAAAATTTTAAAAAATAACCAAAATAATAGCATATACTCATACTCTACACCATTTTCATGTCTCATTGGAATTACATAATTAGAATTTTTAGCTAAAGGAGATTCTAAATTTTTTGTACAAGATATAACTCTTATCCCCATCTCTTTATATTTTTTAGCCATTTCAACTGTTTCTTTTGTATCTCCTGATTTTGACAAAGTTATTATTAATGATTTTTCTGTTAAAGCCTTATGTCCTCTTACAATTAACTCCGCTGCTTGTTCTACATAAACAGGTAGTTCTGTAAGTTGCTTTGCAATCTCTCCCATTGCCATTAAAGGTGCTAAACTACCACCAACTGCTGTAAAGAATATATTTGAAAATCCATCTTTTGTAACTATATTAGCAATTTCTTCTGCTATTGGTTTAGCCTCCCCTATTAGTTTAGCACTATTTCTATACTCCTCCTCTTTAAATTTTAACATTTCAGAATATTTTGACATAATTACCCTCCATTTATATTTATATTTTACTTTTTAAAACTAAATCAAAATCTGTAAAAATCTTTTTTTCTACATTAATTTTCTTTTCTTGAGCTATTTTATAGCTTAATATTTGAATTGGAATAATATATAACAAAGTTAAAAAATTTGGATTTACATCTTTTGATACATTCAAATTTATTGTTTGATTATCTTTATTCTTACTATTTGTTATAATTGTTGAAAATCCAATATAGTTTTCCATATATTTTTTTAAAGTATGTAATCTTTTTGACAATGTAATATTTAAGTCTAAATCTAAATAAAATATGGCATTTGAATTATTAGCTTCTAAATATGGTCCATGCATGTATGCTTCAAGTTCATGACCTGTTGATGGACATCTAACTACTTCTGTAAATTTAGTTTCGAACTCTTTTGTAATACCATAATTTGCCCCATAACCTAAACATATAAATCTATTTATCTCTCTTAAAATTTCTTTATTTTTTTCAAAGTATAAATTAGTATTTTCAATAACTGTGTTTATATTGCCAATCAAATATTCCAACTCTTCAAAATATTTAAAATGTTGATTTTTTAAATTTATTCCCAATAAGAATAAATTTAAAACAGTTCCACTAAAACCTTTAGTTACAAATCCTACATTTTCTATACCTATATTTAAATCTAAAATATATTGTGAATATTTTGTTATTGGACTTTCTAAGTTGTTTGTTACTATTATTACTGGTTTTTTTAATACTTCAGCTATTTTTTTAGTAGCATTTATTGTTGAAGTGCTTTTTCCACTTTGAGATATTACAATAATCAAATCTAAATCTAAATCTATTTTTTCATAATCATAATAAATAGATGGTTCCTCTATAAAAACTTTAGCTTCTAATATATCTTGTAAAAAATATTTGACTGTAATTGCCGCATTAATAGAAGAACCTGTAGCTAAAATTAAAATTCTTTTAATTTTATAGTCTTTTAAATCTTTTAAAATATGTTTATTTTTATCTTGAAAATTTAATAAAATATTTGTTAAAGTATTCTTTTCATCATGTATATTGCTTAACATAGTTTCCATAAATGTACCTCTTAAAAGAACCCAACTAAAGTTCCAAAAATTCCAAATATTGCCATTCCTAAAAGTATTGTTATTGGTTTAACATTTTTATTTAATAAATAATACACAATACCAAACATTCCTAATTTTAAAATACCAGGCATTATATCATCTAAAATACTTTGGACTTCTATTGTTGAACCTCCAGCTTTAAAAGCTAATGGTGTTGAAATATCTACCATTCTTGCTGTCATTCCTCCAATAACAATTAATCCTAATATAGTTGCTCCGTAAGTAACTTTCTCAACTGCTCCTGATTTTTCAAGTTTAGTTAAAAAGTCTACCCCCAATTTATACCCTAACTTTATAAAAAGATATCTTATAATTATATGTGGAATATTAAATACCAATAGAAATAGAATTGGACCTAATATATTTCCTTGTAATGAAAGAGCTGTTCCTATTCCTGTAGCAATTAATCTTAAAGTTCCCCAAAAGAAAGAATCTCCTATCCCTGATAATGGACCCATTAATGCTGTTTTTATTCCATTTATTGAGTTTTCATCAAATTTTCCATCTTTTTTATTTTCCTCTTCAAGAACTACTGATATTCCTAACATTAAAGTTACAATCCAAGGAGTCATATTAAAAAACTCTAGATGACGTTTCAAAGCTTTTTTTAATTCTAAATGATTATTTGTATATATTTTTTTTAATATTGGTGCTATTGCATATGCATATGCTAAGTTCATTTGTCTTTCATAATTCCATGAGAATTCCATTTGAAAAGATCTCCAAAATATCTTATTCAAATCTTTTTGCGTAATATCTTTCTCATCTTTTTTATTAGAAATCATCATCACCATCTCCTTTCTCACTTAAGTTTCCACTTTCTACTAACTGTCTTTGTGACATTGGATTTACTGTTATTAATGCTATTAAAGCACCAAATATTGCAATTCCTGTCAATGGGATTTCTGTATAAATTGCAATGGCAAAGCCAACGAAAAAATATGGTAAAACTTTTTTATTTATAAGAAGTTTTGCTAACATTGCAAATCCAAGAGTTGGAATTAATCCAGTTGTTATTGCTAACCCTTTATGAATAAATTCTGGTATTGCCTGTAAAACCAAAGATACTGCATTACTTCCTAATAAATATGAAAAGAATACTATTATCGCCAACATCAAAGATAAACCAAATCCAGATATTAAATGCATACGCTCTATTCCTTTTATATTACACTCATCTGCATATTCATCAGCTTTGTGACCTAATATTGGTATAACAACTCCTAGATACGCATTTTTTAAAATTAAAGTAAATGTTGCAATTGGTAAAGCCAGTAATAAAGCTGTCTCTGCACCAGCACCTGAAGATATTGCAAAGGCAACTCCTAATATTCCTCCAGTTACTACATCTGGTGGAATTGCTCCTCCAATAGCAAAAGATCCAATAAAAGCTAACTCCAATGTAGCTCCCATTATCAATCCCATTTTTAAATCTCCCATTACTAACCCAGTTAAAAATCCAGTTACTATTGGTCTTGATATTAAGCTTGTTCCTAAGGCATAATCACATTGAGCTATAAAAGCTACTAATGCTAATAAAAATGCTTGCATCATATCTATCCTCCCCTTTTCTATCTATATAAAACTTTATTATCATTAGCTACTTGTCTAATTTCAATCTCAATCCCCAAACTTTGAAGTTCTTTTAAAAGGTTTTCTTCTTCTTCTAATAGATTTACTGCTTTTGATATATTTCTGCTATTTTCTCTCGCTTTAACTCCTCCTAGATTTATTTGTTTTATGTTACCTACCTCACTGGCTATTTTATAAGCATCCTCAACAGATTCTACAACTATAAAAAGTTTATATTTATCTGTAACACCAGATTTTAAAGCTTGTATTGAGTCCTCTATATTTTTTATTACTAATTTTACTTCTTGTGGTTTTGCTAACTTCATTGTTGTTTTTCTTAATTCATCATTTACTACACTGTCATTAGCTATCAATATACAATCTGCTCCTAAATTTTGTATCCATGAAAATGCAACTTGTCCATGTAACAATCTATGATCTACCCTTAATAAAAGAATCATAACACTCCTCCATTTTTAGAACTCTTGGTCCTCTTCTATTTTTTTTTCTAGCTCATCATTACAATAAATTAAAGAATTACTACATTCTTCTATACTTTCACGTATCAATTCCTTTATATTGTCATAATCATTTTGTTTTTCTATTAATGTTAAAATTAATGGTAAATTTACTCCTGAAACAATATTTAAATTTTTATAGTTAGATATATTTTCTAAAAACTCATTATTTACACTTCCTCCAAATATATCTGTTAAAACAATTAACTCTTCTTTCGGATATTTTTTTTATAATAAATTCAACTTCTTCTTTTAAATTAAAATTTTGAGTTATATAACAATTTAATATTTCTAAATTATCAATATTTCCAATAATTAATTCGATAGATGTTTTTATTCCTTCTGCAAATTTTCCATGAGTTGCAACTATAAATTGAATCATTTTATCCCTCCTTTTTTTATTGTTATTATTGATATACCTTTTTTAATTTTTTTAGTCAAATTTTTCATATTTTTTGTTTATTTCTCTAGATTATTCGATATTAATGAGGTATTATATTACTGTAAAATCAATGTTTTTTTATATACTCACGTTTTTTTATATATAATTTTTTCGTTTACTTTAATCTATTTTTTTAACAAAAGGAGATACTATAATGAAAAAAAATCTAATTATTGAAAAAAATTTTACACATTACTCATTTATGAATAGCAAGGTAACTTTTTCAAAACGATTTTCTAAAAATGATATATTGCTCAAAGAGTATATAATAAAAGAAATAATTGAAAAGGATTTAAGAAAAATAACTTTAACAAAATCAAAATTTTTAAAAATTTTGAATTTAAGTCAATTTGATACTATCGATTCTTTTTTAACTAAATTTACCTCTAAACGAATTAACATAACTTATGAAAAATCTGAACTTAACTCTTTTGAATTATCTTTATGTATCATATCTTCATACTTAAAAAATAATGATACCTATGAATTAAATATTAACAATGATTTTTATAAAATTTTTAATACTGAAAAAAATGATTTTAAACTTTTTCAATTAAATATACTTTTAAGTTTTAATTCATCTTATTCAAGAAATTTATTTCTTTTTATTAAAACTATGTATAATAATTCCACTATAGATATTTCTCTAGAAAATCTTAAAAATATAATTGACTTTGAAAATAAGTATTCTCGATTTTATGATCTTGAAAATAGTATCTTAATCCCAGCTTTAAAAGAGATTGAAACCTTTACTGGCTATAAAATTGAATATCACAAAATTAAGAAAAATTTATGTAATAATAGTAAAGTGATTGGAATAAAATTTATAATTATTAGTACTCCTGAAACTATCAAAGAAAAAAATTTAAGTGCTCTTTTTAATTTAATTAAACCTTATTCTGAGAACACTACATATTTAAACCAATTAATTGAAAAATATTATGAATCTAAAAGTTATGAATATTTAAAAAATAATATTTATTATTCTTTTATTCATAATAACGGTAATTTTGATAAATTTTTAATAGAGTCTATAAAATACAACTATGTTCAAACTAAACATAATACAAAACTTAAAACTTATTCTGAGAAATATAGACTTATAAGTAATACAAAAATCAAAATTAATGATTTTAATATGTTTAAAAATACTCTTTTTAAAGAAATTGACAATGTCAATTTATCTCACGCTTATTTAGTTTCTAACTTTTTTAAAGTTTTGAACTCTGATAATCTAAAAGCAAACGATGACTCACCATATAGTAAATTTATTAATAATCTTAATAAGAATAAAACAAGTTTTTATGAAGACAATAAAATTATTATTTTAGCTGAGTTTAACGCTAGTTACTTTAAAAGTTGGATATCTATTTTTTTTAAAGAGTAATACGAGGGTTTCCCAAATTTAGTGTAAATTGTAAAAATTGAATATATATATTTTACCTTCTTGGCTATTAATTTGTATAATTAAATTAATAACTGAGGAGGTTTTTTTATGGCTAGAAAAAATTCAGAAGTAAATCCACTTGTTAAACAATTAATTGAAGAAAACAAGATTAAATCTGCTAATGATGCCCAAGATTTTATGAAAAGTATGTTTAAAGATATGGTTAATATCTTGATGCAAGCTGAATTTGATGAATCTATTGGATATGACAAATACGACAGAGAATCAAGCGCCAACACTACCAACAGTAGAAATGGATACAATTCTAAGCAAGTTAATACTTCTCTTGGAAAAGTTCAAGTTGATATTCCTAGAGATAGGGAAGGTCAATTTGAACCAACAATTGTTCCCAAATATTCTAGAGATATTTCTGATATTGAAGATAAAATTATCTCTATGTATGGGCGTGGAATGACTATTTCTGAGATTAATGCTCATCTTGAAGAGATTTATGGATTGACGTTCTCAGCGTCGCAGATTAGTAGAATTACTGATAAGGTTTTTGAAGAGATAGATACTTGGAAAAATAGGCCATTACAAAAATGTTATCCTTTTGTTTTCATGGATGCAATACATTTCAATATTAAAAGTAATGGTAAAGTTTCAAATAGAGCTGCATATGTTGTTTTAGGAATAGACCTAGAAGGAAAAAAGGATATTTTGAGTATTGTAATAGGAGAGAATGAAAGTTCTAAATTTTGGTTAAAAGTTGTAGACGAATTAAGATCTAGAGGGGTTGAGGATATTTTTACTGTGTCTATTGATGGTTTAAAAGGATTTGGTGACGCAATCTCAACTATTTTTCCAGAGGCTCAAATACAACGTTGTATGGTACATCAAATTAGAAATACATTAAGATTTATGAATTATCAAGATAGAAAAAGCTACGCCCAACAACTTAAAAATATTTACAATGTTACTAATGCGGAATCAGCATTTCAAGCTTTGGAAGCTTTGAAAAATGACCTTCCTGAATTTGCGCCAGCTCTTAGAAGTTGGTATACTAATTGGAATGAGTTATCGCTTTTTTTCAACTTTCCTATGGAAATTAGAAAGATGATTTATACAACTAATATAATTGAAAGTTTAAATAGCCAATTTAGAAAAGTTAGTAATTCTAGATCTATTTACCCTAGTGAAGATGCTTTATTAAAGATTCTTTATCTTTCTAGTAAAAATATTATGAAAAAATGGAATCAAAAAATTAGAGGTTGGGAAGGAATTTTAAGAATGTTATCAATAGAGTATGAAGGTCGTTTAGAGAAATATTTGAAATAAAAAAAGCTATCTTATCAATAGGTACTTTTAAAAGTACCCAAGTTAAGATAGCCTATTTGGACATTTAAAATTTGATAGCTAAGAAGTTAATTTACACTAAATTTGGTATACTCCCCTTCATAGGCTCTTATAATGCATTTTACAAAGCCGTTTTTATTTATATTTTTCTAAAAACTCTACTATTGCTAAATTTAGCAAACTTGTTTTCGAATATCTCTTTTGATCAGCAACAAATTTATTGAACCTCTCTTCTATAGCCTTTGAGAGTCTAACTGTTGAAACTTTAACATCTTCTAACTTCACAAACTCATCTGGAACATATAATATATTTATATCATCTTTATCACATACTTTATCCTTCTTCAAAAGCTCTAACAAACTATCAGCATTATCCAACAAACTCTTTAGCTTTTCAAGGTCTTTAGTTGTTGGTATAAACTCTATTTGATTTTCTATCCCTTCATGCTGTATAGTTACTTCTAGGTTTTCTCTAACTAAATGATTCCCAAACTTTTCTATCCATTCTTTATAAGATTTAGGACTGCTTCTAAACTTTGTTTTTATAATTTCTTTTTCTTCAACCCCATTGTTAATCATTTCTTGAATCTCATTTATTTTTTTTCTCGTAGCTGGTTGCATTGTTGACGGTCCCCCTTAATGATATAGTCTAGCTATAATATATCATAGTTACAGGCAATAATTCCAATACTTTTCGAAGTAGTATACTATTAACATAACTGAATTACACACAATCTTTTTTCTAAGGGTTTTCGAATGTTTTCTTCTTTTAGTAAAAATTCATATACTACCCTTAGGATATAATACTACTATATCTAGATTTTTCAATACATTTCAGTGTAGTATACGATTCATACATTTGCGTTATACCGTAGCATTCATTTCTTTTAATATTTTGTTTACTCTGTTATTTAGTAACATACCTCTTAGTTTATTGCCGTTTTTATCCAAAAGTTTCTCTTTAGGAATATCCTCAACTGTATATATTTTTGTCTGCTCTAATTTAGGTTGTTCAAACTCTACAATTTCATATTTAGATTTATTAGCTATATCAAAACCTTTTTTATAAACGGATTATGTGTTTCTCTATTTTCTTCCAGGTATTTTTTATATAATTCTTCATAGTCAGCTTTAGATATTTTAATTTTATCTATTTTTTCTACTTGATTTACTAATTTATTTTCTTTTCTCTCTTGGCTTTGATCTTGATATTCTTTCAAATCCTTTTCCCCTAAGAATTGCTTTTTCTTTATAACTGAATTTTGTTCAACTTGCTTTTTCTTTTTAGCTTTCCAGGTGAAAACTAACGTTTCAACATTTCTTCCTTTTTTCAATTCTTTAAGTTCTAATCTTTCAAAGTTTTTTCCCAATTCTTCTAAACAAGGTTTAAAAATCTTTTGCCTTATATTTTTCATCAAATAAGTGTTAGGAATGCCCATTATTTCTCTAAACTCATTTATTTTTACAATATATTCTCCTGTACTCTCCCATTGTTTTAATAGTCTAAACAATGTTTTAGGATATATTCCTTTTAAACTCACAAGCTCTCTTAAATCAAACATTGTAAAATTTTTTACTAAATCATCTATCATATATTTAAATATTTCATTTACTGAAAAGACTATACTTTTATCCTTTGGTTTTATTGTTATAACATCAAACAACCCAAAAATAACTATGTCCCCATTTGGTAATTCTATCTCTTGATTTAATTCTTTTAATTTTCTTGATACTCCTCTTATATAATTAGTTAGTCTAGCTTGGTTTTGTTCTTCTTGTATTAACTCTTTAATTTCAGAGTAAGATATTATTATATCTTTAGTTTTTTCATCTCTAGACTTTAATAATAGACTAAAAAATACATCTAATTCTTTTGTTGTAAAATTCCCCAACTTCAATTTATTAATATCATTATGATATTTAATTAAGTCCATTCGCTCCCCCTTTTTACAATTTACTTTAATAGTAGTCATTAGGTTACCTTTCTTATATGAAAATATTTATCAATCAAAGAATAGCACCTTGAAAGGTAACTTGTCAATTACTAAATATACCTTTAGTAGTCATTAGGTTACCTTATAGTAGTCATTAGGTTACCTTATATTAGTCATTAGGTTACCTTATAGTAGTCATTAGGTTACCTTATACCATCTCAACTTCCTCTATAATTGATGTAAATCGACACTATTAAAAGTATTTAAAAATATTTAAAAGTATTTAAAAGAAAAATTTTTTAATTTCATGTAAATAAAAACCTAATTTAAATTTCCCAAATTGTAATAAGATATTTTTATATAAAAATTTAAGTTTTTTGAAATTATAGAAACTTCAATCTAAATCTTGTTTTAAAATCCATTTAAACGAGCTTATATACCTTTAAAATCGATTATAAACGCAATTACGATTAAAAATTACTTATACACATTTGTACATAGGTTAAAATTGATTATAAACTGAAAAGCTATATTTCAATTTCAAAAAAATTGCGGCATGTTAGTTTAATTGCTGATTTAAATTGAGAGAAATGGCTTAAAAAGTATTGTATTTATTGATTTTATAAACCCTTCTTCGCATTTGGCTACCATCTTTACTTGCAATTAAACTAACATGCCGTTCTTCAAATCAGACAAAGTATCAACAGCAGTGTTTCTGAATACAGCTCTACCGTTTACTATGCTTCTACCTTTTGCAAGACCTTGTGCATTAGTAGCAGACATAGTATTGATTTCCTTAACGTCTAACTGTAGCGAGAATTGTAACATTCTTAGCATACCAACTTTATATGCTACCCAGTCACCATCTAATCTAACAGTTTGTCTATTGGGACCAGTTACTTGCTGTCCGCCTTTGTAACCAGCAACGTCGCTCATATATCCTCTTCTGAAAAGCACATATGTTTTAACGTCTAAACCACTTATCGTATAATCGAAAAAGTTTTCCATATTGTCTCCTTTGTTAAAAAAAGAGGTGCTGAACCCAGCCAACACCTACTTTTCAAATATTATAATTTTGCTAATCCACCAGAGAACTCAGCAGTTTTGAATTTCTTAGTATCTACTACTTTGAACTTAACTGATAAGAATCCTTTAGAATCTAATTTAGACATGTCAGCTAAGAACTCAAACTTAGATATGATAGCGTCAGCTAGAGGTAATTCATTCTTGAAGATGTCTCTCATTTCATCTTCGAATAGAACCTTTTGCTCTTTCTGAGGGAACTTCTTACCTTTCTTCGAGTTAGCAACTTCTCTTAATCTCTTCAGGAAGTACAGTACACAACCGATTTGCGATCTTTCTTTGAAGTCAGAGTCGATTCTTGTCATTAGAGGACAATCAACAACTATTCCTTTTCCAGATACAGGATCAACATTAACAACAGTGAATCTGTTAGCTAATAAGATTCTTTGAGCTTCTCCAGGGAAGTTAATATCACACGCACCAGGTAATTCTTGTGCAACTGGCGATCTATCTTTCTCACCGTATGCTTTAACAGCAAATACAGCAGCAGTGTAAGAACCAGTTCTATCTTTAGAATCAACATTTGCGATCATAACATCAAATCCGTTTAAGTCGAACATTGCAGTATCAATCATTGTATCTAAAGTTATCATAGTTTTTCCTAAAACAATTTTAGCAGATAAAACTCTAGCTTTTAACACAACAGCTTTAACACCAACATAAGTTCTTAACTCAACGTTCATACCAGTTCTGAAAGCATCAGTGTACTCAACAAATAACTTGTCAGTGAATGGTTTTACTTCTCCAGCTCCACCGTTAGTTCTTTCATAATCGAAAACTCTAACTTGAGGGAAGTTAGAAACTCCACCAATACCATTAACTTTTTGAGAACCTACTACAACCGATAAGAACATTCCTAAGTCAATCTCTTTAGATGCAGATAGTCTCTTTTTAAATCCTCTTTTGAATTTAGGTAACTCAACTAAAGCATTTGCATATTTGATTAACTCTTCTGGATCGTTAGACTCAGGTGGCTTAACTCCCCAAACGATTAATGTTTCTGATAAGTTCTTAGTTAATTCTTGTGCGAACTCTAATGATTTCATAATTGGCTCTGCACCTTCAGGAACAAAGTTGATTATTTAAAAATCACGTGAATTGCATGAATTAGAGATGTAATTGAGCATTTTATCATGAAAAAATATGAGGTAGACGGTTCGTCTCATGATAAGATTTTTTTTGAAGAAAAATCAAAGATATGAATTAAAGCTTTTGAAATTGAAAATAAGATGGGTATTAATTTCAGGTGTAAAAATATAGCTAAAAACGGCTGGACTATTGTTAAAATTAAAACTGTAAGGTTTAGAGACGTTTAAAACTATAGTTTAGAATTGATTAGAAATATAAATTGAATTTTAATGAATAAGATGAGACGGTTCGTCTACTTTTGTGATCAATTGTTGATGAAATATAGTCCAATTAAATTTTATACAAACGAGTAACATTTGTTGTATAATAAAACCAACTGAAACTTTTAATATTTTAAATTTAAACTACTCACTAAGAAAAGAGGCCAACCGCAAGGAAGACCTCTTTTTTTAACTTAAATATTACTCTCTTCACACATTACCTTAGCTTGTTTTAACACAAGTTCTGTTGCATCCTCTGTATCTTCTGGAGGATAACCAAATTTTTTAAGAAGTCTTCTTATAGATCTTCTCATTTGAGCTTGTACACTCTCTTTATCATACCAATCTATAGTCATACTTTTCTTAATAGTCTCTGTCAGCTCTTTTGTTATCTGTACCAGTATATCGTCACCTAACATCTCTTTTACTTTTTCATCACGAGTTAAAGCATCATAGAAAGCTACCTCATCCTCTGTTAAACCAAGTGAATCTCCCTCTTTATGAGTCTCCATAAACTCCTTAGCCATCTTTATAAGTTCTTCCATTATCTCTAAACTTGTTAAAGCCTTATTTCTATAAGAACTCATAGCCTTTTGAAGTCTTTCTGAGAACTTCTCAGCTACTACTAGATTTTTTCTACTAGAGTATTTAATCTTACCCTCTATTAGCTTTCTTAACATCTCAACAGCTAAGTTTTTATACTTTATCTTCTCAACCTCTTTTAAAAACTCATCTGAAAGAATAGATATATCTGGATTATCAAGTCCTAACTCTGAATAAACATCTATAACATCTTCAGATATAATTGTCTTAGCCATAAGTGAAGCTATTTTTTCATTTATCTGAGCCTGAGTTAGTTTTTTAGGATTATCTTTATCCTCAGTTTCTAATTTAATAACACTAGCTTTAACAGCTTTAAAGTAACTTATCTCCTCATTTAAAGCCTGTCCATCACGAGTTGTTATACATAGAGAATGAGCCTTAGCCAGTGCTAAAACATTATCAATAAATCTTTTCTTAATTCCAGGTTCATCATTTTCAAAACCTAAGATGTAATCCATCCCCTCTATAATAATTCTAGCACGCTCTAAAGCACTATCACTTTTATATTTTGAATAATCAAAGTGATGGAATATCTCTTTTACAATCTCATAGTGTTCAATCATAAGTGCCACAGCTTTTTCTGTATCTACTCCTGTTGTCTTTTGATCGTTTGCTGTATATTGTCTTAGTGCTTTTTTAAGTGCATCTCCTATTCCAATATAGTCTACAACTAAGCCACCACTTTTATCTTTGTATACTCTATTTACCCTTGCAATAGCTTGCATTAAGTTATGCCCTACCATAGGTTTATCAATATACATAGTATGCATTGATGGAACGTCAAACCCTGTTAGCCACATATCACGAACTATAACAATCTCTAACTCATCACTGTCATCTTTCATTCTATTAGCGAGCTCTTCTCTTTCCTGTTTTGTTGTAAAGTGTTGCTTAAACTCCATAGGGTCTTTACTAATATCACTTGTCATAACAACTTTTATTTTACCTTTAGCTTTATCTTCATTGTGCCACTCTGGTCTTAAACTTACAATCTCATTATATAAATCCACACATATTTTACGAGACATAGCTACTATCATACATTTTCCAAAAGAGTTATTTTTTCATCTCCCAGTGTTCTATGAAATCCTGAGCCAAAGTTCTTATTCTATTTTGAGAACCAATAATAGCTTCCATTTTTGTAATATCTTTTTTGGTACGTTCAACAGTCATTTCTTCTTGACCTTCCATAATCTCTTCAAAGTCACCATCAAGTTCAGATAAAACAGGATATGGAATGTCTAGCTTTATAAATCTATTTTCATAATAGATTTTAACAGTAGCTCCATCTTCAACAGCTCTTGTCATATCGTAAGTATCTATATAGTCACCAAATACAGCAGTTGTAGATTTATCATCAAAGTCTATAGGAGTTCCTGTAAATCCAATATAGTTTGCATTGGGAAGTGCATCACGAATATGTTTAGCATACCCGTATTTACTGTTTCCATCTGCATCCATTTTAGCATCTAATCCATACTGCGATCTATGAGCCTCATCGGCTATAATATATATGTCATTTCTAGTACTAATAGCTTCTACAACTTCTCCAGCTTTAGGAGCAAACTTCTGAATTGTAGAGAATATTATTCCACCACTACTTACATTTAGTAGTTCTTTTAATCTATCTTTATCATCTGCTTGTTTTGGTGTCTCTATTAGATAACTTTGAGCTTTTGAGAACGTTCCGAAAAGTTGATTGTCCAAATCATTTCTATCAGTTAAAACTATAACTGTTGGATTGTTAAACTTTTTCATAAGTTGCCCTGTATAAAATGTCATAGTTAGAGATTTTCCACTACCTTGAGTATGCCAAACAACACCGATTTTTCCATCATTGCTACGAGCATCTGCTGTCTTTTCCAGTGCTTTTTTTATGGCAAAGAACTGGTGATACTGAGCTAATATCTTTATTTTTTCGTTTTTACTTTGAAGAAACAGGATATAGTCATGAGTTAATTCTAATACTCTTTCCTTAGATAACATTCCACGAGTTAAAACTTCCATCATTAAAGAGTTTGTATCTGCTATTGTAATTCCATCAATACTTCTAAAGCTCATGTATCTTTCTTCACTTGATGATATAGTTCCAGCTTTTGCATTAACTCCATCACTTATAACGATAAAAGAGTTATATTTAAAAAGATCTGTAATCTCATATTTGTATCTTTCAATTTGAGTATATGCTTCTTTTATACCTACGTTGTCATTACTTAGAGATTTTAACTCTATAACTACAAGAGGTAATCCATTGATAAATAGTATTATATCTGGTCTACGTTTAGTGTTTCCCACTATTGTAAATTGATTTATAGCTTGAAACTCATTTTTTTTAATATTTTTAAAATCTATTAAATATACTTTTCCACCAGAACGTTTGTTCCCATCTTTGTCTTTATACTCTCCTACATCCACTCCATTGACTAGCATACTATGAAACTCTTCATTACTCTTAATCAAGTTAGGATATGAAAGCTGTTTTACTTTTCTAATAGCTTCCTCTTTAGTAGAGGTTGGCATATCTTTATTTATGTTATAAACTGCTTCTCTTAAATTCTCTTCTAATACTACTGAATGGTAGTCATCTCTTTCTAATTTTCTACCATCAATACATTCCCATCCCAAATCTTCCAATATTTCAAGATAGGCTGCTTCTAATTCGTCCTCTGTAAAATTCATTGCTACCCCCTAATCATTAAAAATACTTTCTAATATTAGAAGTCTATATTTTCTAATATTTTATTCATAACTTCGTTAAAAAATTCGATTGTTTCATTATTTTTTTCTATTTTTTCAATATATTTTATATCAAAGCTTAGTTTGATAAGGTTTCCTACACAAATATTTACAAAGTTTCTATTTGAGTCTTCAAAATTTTCTTTAAATTGTGTTAAAAACGATTTTTTATCTACTACATATTTAGATATGTTATCTTTTAAATTTTCCCACTTTTCCTTATTATCTTTATAAGTAATTCCACTTATTTCATAATATATTTTGGCTATATCATCTCTAGATTCAAAATCTTCCCAAAAGATACCTTTTCCCATAATATGACCAAAACGTATATATTGATGTGTTGAAACATTATAATTCTCATCAAGTTTTAAATCTTTTACATTTAAATTATTTTTTAGGTTGTGTTCTACTTTTTTCAAGTTAAAATTTTTCTTGTATAAGGTTCTTGCTTGAGAATTACTATCACCAGGCCAAATATTTAAACTTATTTGATTTCCTTCTACATATATTTTAAATCTCTCTGCAATACGGGAATCTTTTAATTTTATAAAATCTAATTCTTCTTCAAAATCTTTTCCATGAAGACTTTGATTAATCTCTTTTTCGATTTGCTTTACTCTTCGCTCTATTCTCTCTAAAGAATGTTTTTCTGAAATTGGAACTACTGGGAGTAATTCAGGATAATTACCTTCTATAAAGTGATTAAATTCATTCAAAAATATATTGTGTGAATTTAATTTTTTATTAAATTTCTCCATAGAAATAGCAGCATTTAACAAGTCTCTCCAAACTAAAGAAACATAGTTCCACTTTTTCTCTTTATTACCCCACTTAAGGTTTTCCATTTGGTTATTAAGTTGAGCCCTTGGATCTTCATCGTGAGGCTTTACCTCTATAATAATCAAAACTTCTCCTATTTGAATAGATATATCTGTTATAGGTTCTCTTATTCGATTTTTTTCAGGAATATTTTCATTATAAAGTACAGTATTTAAAGTAGCTCCATAAATTTTTTCTATTCCTTCTTCTATATCAAAACTACTAGAAGTTCTTTGAGTATCTATTTGTATCTCGTCATCTAGTGATTTTTCTGTTAAATAGTTTCCTGTTATTTTATTTAAAAATATACTCAAAAATAATGGTTCTTTTTTTAGTAATATTAACAGTGCTCTTGTTAAATTATTTTCTCTTCCAGTGTATGAAAAAGGATTAAATATACTTAAATGTCTATTCATTAAATTATCCCCCCAAAATTAAAGCTAAATTCATATTTTTTAGCTATATTATAATCTAGTTATATCTTTTATTAAACTTAAGATATACTCTAACTCATCATCATTAGAAATTGAAACCTCATAATCTCCATTTCCCCAATGTCCTGTACTAGATACATCTTTTGATAAATTCTTAGAATCGTTTAAAGTACCCTTCTTTGCATTTAACCACATTTTAAGAGCATTCTTTTATAATCTAAAATCTATTATATTTTTTTTATTGCTTTTAATTGCAATATATAATTTTTTAGGCTCAATCTCTACATCTGGTATCATGTCTTCTATTTTTTCTAAAAATAATTTATATAGCTCAATTATGTTTCCATTAGAGTTTGTATAGTGATCATCTAAAGTGTATTTCTTTATCTCTTTAGATACTTGATTTATTTCCTCACTTTTTGATGAAATGGTATTTATACTTTCAGCATTATCTCTACCTTTTACAGTTTCAAAAGAAATAATATCTCCCATATATCTTTTGATTTCCTACAACACAATACGCAAATCTTTAAAGTTTAAACTATCTTTTTGAAATTTTGAAAAACTTTGAGATATAAATACTATTCTAGTTTGACTGCAATCTATCTCATCTCTTTTAAGAGTTTTATTCATTCTTTCGTTATATTCTAAAATTAACTCAGCTTTATTATTTAGCACGGTTGAAAGATAAGAATATCCTTGATCTATAACACTATAGCTAGTTCCTCTTTTATATTCAACAATAACGAAAGTTTTATTTTCTTTATCAAATCCAAGTGTATCAATTCTATATTTTTTCACTACAAATTCACTTTTTACTAATTCTAAGTTTAAGAGTTCTTGAAGATTATCTTCCATGAATTTTTGTAGCTCTTTCTCTAATTTAAACTCATTTTGTAAAATCCTTTCAGCTTTACCTTTAGATGTTTTAATAAGCATTAAATTATCTCACCCCCCACAACTTTAACATTTATACTTCTATCTCTCCACTCATAAGTTTAGGAAGAAGAATATCTCTTATTTCAGTTAGAACTTGGATTTCTTGTTGGTTTTCTCTTATTTGCTCAAAAATCTTTGTTATAATCTCATTAAATTTACTCATTAGTTTTTCATTGGGTAAATAAAAAGGTATATTTTTTATAATTTTAGAATTTACTGCTGTTGCGATTGATGAAGTATTTCCTAGAGAATTATAGTTAAAATTCTTTAAATAAAGATATAAAAATTCTGTCATATTAGTAATATTTTTATTTGTAAAGTGTGCGATAGCCTCATTAGTTGCCATAGCTTCATTGGTTATTACTACTCTACCTATTGTAAGTTTAAAACTTAATATAACTGTATTTGATTCCACCTTTTTTATATTAAATTTTTCAATGGCTTCTCGTGTAATTTTTTCTCCTGTATTTAAAATGTAAACCCCTGCTTCTCCTAAATCTTTTATTGAAGCCCATTTTATATCCTTTTCTTTTTTAGAAAACCATTGTGTTTCCTTTCTAGGAGGTGTTTTACCAATTGTTATATCAAAAAATTCAGAAATATTATCAAAACTCCATCCTTCTGGAATCTCTCCAAGTTCACTCTCTACCATTTTTCCACCACTACTTCTATATGGCTCTCCATTCTCATTTGGGAAATCAAAATCTATAAACCATCTTTTGAAAAGAGTTTGTGCCATCTCTTCAAGAGTTTTATTCATTTCATTATTAAGCTCTATTTTATCATCAAGAGCTGATAATATTGAGGCTATCTTCTGTTGAACTTTAATATCTTCTGGAATATAAAATTCATACTGCATAATAGCTGCTTTATCCCCCCTTGGCATTTTTGTTCCTTTAGAGGTATTTACTGTATAATCAAAAAATTTTTCTTCTGACATAATATAATATAGATAGTCATTTAAAATATTTTTTGAATTCAAACTTCTTATTATTAAAACATCGTTTGATGCTCCACCATTAAAATCAGCTTTCCATAATTTTTTAAAATAAGTTCTTATATTAGAAAAAAGTATATCATTTTCACTGAAACAATTAACCTTAGCATTTTGAGGTATATTTGTAGCTTTTGTCACTCCACCTCTATTTACTATCATATTTTCTGTTGAGATATAGTTATTTTCATTCAATTCAGAAGTATTTATCTTATTACTTATATATTCAGCTACTTCACCTAGTTTAACTCTTCTCCATCCTTCTTTTAACTCTTCCATATCTTTATTCTCCACCATTATATATCAAATCCTAACTTAGCTAGGTTAGCTCTTATCTCTTCTTCTAGGTGTCTGCTCTTTGCAAATTGCTCAGCTAGTTTTGCACTTAGATCTGCCATCTTTTCCTCGTAAGGGATTCCATCGTCCTCTGCTTCTTCTATTCCTACATATCTTCCTGGAGTTAAGATATATTCATGCCCTTTTATTTCTTCTAATGTTGCACTCTTACAGAAACCTTGAATATCTTCATACTCTCCCTCACCTTTATACGAACCTCTCCACATATGGTAAGTATCAGCTATCTTTTGAATATCTTCAGGTGATAACTCTCTTAAACTTCTTTCTACAAGAGCACCCATTTTTCTAGCATCTATAAATAGAATCTCTCCATTTCTTTCTCTATGCTTAGGGTTACTTTTGTTTCTATTTAAAAACCATATACACGCTGGAATTCCAGTAGTTAAAAATAGCTTATCAGGAAGAGCTACAACGCAATCTACTAAATCATCCTCTATCATATTCTTTCTAATCTCTCCCTCATTTGAAGTATTAGATGATAGCGATCCATTTGCTAGAACTATTCCAGCTGTTCCATTTGGTGATAAATGGTGTGCCATATGTTGTAGCCAAGCATAGTTAGCATTTCCCTCTGGAGGTGTACCATATTTCCATCTAGCATCTCCATCTAAAGATTCATGCCAGTAATCTTTTATATTAAACGGTGGATTAGCCATGATATAATCCATCTTCTTCCCTTTGTGTTGGTCTTTTGTAAATGTATCAGCTGGTTCCTCTCCTAAATCAACCTCTATTCCTCTAATAGCTAAGTTCATCTTACATAGTTTCCAAGTAGTTCCATTACTCTCTTGTCCAAATACAGATATATCTCCAATTCTTCCACTATGGTTTTCTATAAATTTTTCAGATTGAACAAACATACCTCCACTTCCACAAGCAGGGTCATATACTCTTCCCTTTGTAGGCTCTAAACACTCAACTATAGTTTTAACAATAGACTCTGGAGTATAGAATTGTCCTCCATTTTTTCCCTCTGAGTTAGCAAATTTTCCTAAGAAAAACTCATAAACTTGACCAAGTACATCTTGTCCTTTATCTGTTTTAGCTTGTAAGTTAATTCCACCAACTATATCTATTAATTCTCCTAGTTTTCCTTTATCTAAAAGAGGATTTGAATATATCTTATACAGAACATCCTTTAATGTTTTATTCTCTTTTTCAATAGCATACATAGCCTCATCAATTTTTATTCCAATCTCTGGAGTTTTTGCACTTTTAACTATCTCTGCCCATCTAGCTTCTTTAGGAACCCAGAAAATATTCTCTGCTGTATACTCATCTCTTTCCTCTTCGAAACCTTCTCCTTCTTCAACTAATTCATTATATTTGCTTTCAAATCTATCACTTATATACTTTAAAAATACCAATCCTAGAACCACATATTTATACTCTGCTGGATCCATATTGTTTCTTAATTTATCACACGCTTTCCAAAGATTATCTTTGAAATTATCCTTTTCTACTACTGCCATAAAATTCCCTCCTAATAATAAGTTTTACAATCATTATATTAACACTTATAGTTCATATTTCCTATATAAAATAACAATTAATTTAAATGCAATTCATCTTTTGTTTGCTGTAATCAGAATGACCATATGTAATTTAACTTTGGTTCTCAAGGGTCACTGGAGTGCACGCTTAATAGTTTCTCTTTTTTGCTATGCTAAATCGAGCAAACTAGCGTGTTTAGACGATTGACTCTTGCGAGTGTCTAACGACAAAAAAAAAAGTAGACGAACCGTCTACTCGATTAAGAAAATTTATTATTTTCAAGATAAAAAAAGAAAGATCCTAATTTGAATATAGGACCTGTCAGGAAAACGCGGAATAACAACGCTAAGAAATTATTTCTTAAACTATTGATTCTACTTATAAAGTTGCATACTTAGTGGAAACGTACAAAAAAATGACAAGTAATCTTTAAAATACAATGAAAATAAGGTATACTTTAAATAGAGTTGTTATTACCCTAATTCTATAAAGGAGGTGCGAAAATAATAGGAAAAAAAATTAAATCAATTGAATTAAAAGAGATGTCAAACGACATACAAGATTTAAAATAGTGAACAAGATTTAAGTTGTTCTTAATACGAAACTTTTTTTGTTTTTACATTTTTTATTACTTTAATAATTAAATGTGGTAGCCTCCAACTACCCTTTAACATATCAAAAAATTGATATGTTAAAGGGTAATACCAACTACTAAATTTAGTTGGAGGATTATCCTATGAAAAAAACAAAAAATCAGGTTAAGAGCAGCAAAATTAATTGGAGAAAGTATTTAGAGATTTTTTTAACGATTTTGTTAGAGATTTTTTTAACGAGTTTATCAAATCCAAAAATATCTTCTCCTATTCCAATATTTCAACCGAATTCTAAGTTGGAACAAAATTTTAGGAAAAAAGAAAATATAGATACAAACTTCGAAGTAATTAGAGACAGAGAAGTTATAAGAATTAAGTATCGAAAGTTAAAAATTACAGAGTATAAAAACGATGTAAATTAAAATGGGAGGATCAAAAATCCTCCCATTTTTCTTAAGTTGATGGGTATGGACGCTTGGCCTTTATAATAACTATTTTAAAAAGATTCCTTACATCATATCTCTATACTTTTTAAATGTTGGCTTAGTTATATTATATTTCTTTAATATATCAACTTGCTTCATCTGCCTTTGATTGAATAGCTCTATATCCTTTTTTAGTTTCTCCAGTTGCTCTCCTTTAATTTTGTTATCAGCACCAAATTTAACACCCTTCTCCATAGCTTTAGCTCTACCTTCTGCCGTCCTCTTGACAATCTTATTTCTCTCTTCCTCAGCTAGCAGTAACATTATTTCTATAACACCTTTTAACTGAGCTTGAATTAGTTTATCCGTAAAGCTTTTATTATCTTTTTTCAAGTTCTCAATATACATCTGAAATACTGCTGAATCTAATACAACTATATCTATTCCCTTTTCTATTAACTCTAGAATAAGGCTCATAGTCTCATCTTTATTTCTACCTAGCCTGTCTATTTCTTTAATAACAAGTATATCTCCAAATCTTAACATCTGTCTTAATGTATCAAGTCCTTCTCTGTGAAGAGTCGTCCCTGTATATTTATCAACTTGTATTGCTCTGGGGTTTACACCGTAATCTTCTAATGCTTTCAACTGTCTATCTAAATTCTGATGTCTAGTACTAACTCTTGCATATCCGTACATCATTTTAATCACTCCTTTATCTCTTAACTATTTACATATTACCATATAATCTTATAAAGGTAAAATTATATTTAATATAAAGGTTTACTTTAGATAAATTATTACAAAAAGTATAACACTTTATCTTTTAAATTCTCTTGAACTCAAAGGTAAATATATTATAACTTACTTTACTTTTTGAAATTAAAAAAGTTCGCTATTTTAGGGGTAGCTCTGTTAGAATTTAAAATTTTCAAAATCTTGGTTTTTTTCTTTTTCTAAAAAATCAATATATCTAGATATAAATACTAAAAAGTTTCTTTTCAATGTTTTATTATTATCTATTTTTTCTAACATTTCACCAATAGTTAATTTCTCATATATAGTTTCTTTTTGAAATTTTAGCAAACAACTATCAGTAAAATTTTTATATTGGTGTTCATCTAAAACATTTTTAATTAAATTCATTTTTTTTACAAAATCTTGAATATCGTTATCTTCTAATTCTATAAGGTCATTTTCAATGTTTTTTCTTTCCAAAAAACATACTATAATAAAAATAATAAAAACCGTAATTGTTGTGATTATAGTATGTTTATTATATATATATAGATAAATTTTAGAACCTAAAAATGCAGAGCTCACTATAAGTATAACGAATAGAATATTTATGAACTCATAAATGAAGTAAAGAAGAATAAATTCGATAAATTTATTTTCAGTTATGTAAATTTTTCTTAAAATTTTCTTCAACTTTTGATTATCATTAGATACATAAATTTCTCTAAATTTTATTCTAATGTCATTGTTTATTCTATTTTTTATTATTTTTGAAGTTTTAAAAAAATAAAATAAACTTTCAAATAAAATTATAAATAATGTTGTTTTTATATTTAAAATTGCTAATAATGTTTCGTTTTTTTCCTTTATAAAAAAAGCTAATAAAAATCCAATAGAAATATAAAATAACTTTTTAAAAATTATAAAAAATAATATCATTTTCATCACCATCTAAATTATTTGTAGTTTAAAAAAGGCAAGGATCACTCCTTGCCTTTTCCGTAAAAGTTGGTCATCTTTTACTTGATACTTAGCTTGTTGTCTCACTTAGTAAGTATTTTTACATAGTAAGAAGAAAATTATTAGGAATATTAATTTCAAAGAGTACACCCCCTTTCTAAAAGATTGGGTATAAACAATTTTCATTACTAAAGCTCAGTATCTAGGAATTATAATATCATTTATTGCAAAAAATAAAAAGAGGTTTAAGCTCGACCAAAAGCAAAAACCTCTTTATCAGTGTTCTCTTTATATAATATTCCTGATTGAATTATAATTCTTTTTTGTTGAAATGTCAAACAAGATCAATAGAAATTAAATAAATTGCTTTTCTATCTATTCCAACCTCCTATACATTTTTTCTTTATATGTAGCGAACACACATCTCATAACTAGGTTTTATTCTCTCTTTCAACTAATTTTTAAATGATACCGAAATATTAACTACAAAATTTTCAATTTCTAAGTTATATTCAATTATTTTAATATTTTAGTTTTAGATATATCGGCATTACTAAAATATTAGAATTATTGTATTATAGTTATTATTTTGATTATGTTGTTTTTTTAAACCTCTTTCAAAGCCTTATAATTTAATAGACGCTACATTTTTCCGTCGTTTTTCGTTTTTTAACTATTTTTAGAGAACTTTATTGCTAAGGCTCGGCTTATATCATTTGTATCTTTTTTTATTTAAAGTAGACGAACCGTCTACCTACAAAATAAAAGGATATTTTTCAACTACTACTTTTTATTAAAAAATTTTTTCTTCAAACTTTTTTCATATAATGAGTTGTCTAAGTTAATATAAAAAGTGTTATAAGTATAATTTAATCCCCCCCAAAGAAGAACCTCTACCTCCCCCCCAGAGGTTCTTTCTATTTTTTGAAAACCATGTTATACTTAACTGAAACAATTATCAGCTCTGATATTGTGATTAAGTACTTATGGAAAGAATGGTCTAGTCTATGCCATTCTTTTTTTATTGGTTTCTTTTATATTGAATCATTCCTATCTTATCAATTTGTGAACCTCTTTTAATATTAATGTAGACGAACCGTCTCGTAAAAAATTTATATTTGAAGAACGCACCTCTGTAAACTAGGTATATCTTCTCTCTTCTACAAAATTTTAACCTTGCAAATGTAACATCAGTTTCAATTCTTTCAGTTTTAAAACTATATTCAACTTTATCAGCATTTTTAATTTTCAACACTCAAGTATTATTAGTATAATACAACATTCTTTCATATATTTAAAATCTAAAGCATACAACCACTGGAAACGCCTCACAAAGCCAATATTTATCCAACACGCTACATTTTTGTAACGCTTTCTTAAAAACTACATCAATTTCAACTTGTATTCAATACGGGATATTTTAATGGTCGTTTCTCATTCAGTCACTTTAAAACGTGTTTATAAGCACTTTAACTTTTTAGGTATTTTAGTCATAGAATAATTAGATTATTGTTTTATGGGGTCTCGTCGATAACAATGGTAGAAACTTTAAAAAATATTTCTTGATTCTATTGACTTAAACGAAGAAAAAGTGACTTTTTTCGGAAAAAACGAACCGTCTCATAAAAAATTTATATTTGAAGAACGCACCTTCGTAAACTAGGTATATCTTCTCTCTCCTACAAAATTTCAAACTTAAAACTGAAATAACAGTTCCAATTCTTTCAACTTCTAAGGTATATTCAAACTTTTTAGCATTTTTAGTTTTTGGAATTTAGGAATTACTGGAATATTGGAACAACTACCGTATAGTCATAATTTTAATTATATTTTTTTCACAACCCCTCGCAAACCCAGTGTTTCTTCTACACGCCACATTTTCTACTCCTTTTTACAAAAGGTTTATCAAAGCCTTATAAAATCCAACACGGGACAAAAATGTCCCGCTTTATTATTTAAAACTTCTAAACCCCTTTTGTAAGTACTTTAACTTTTTAGGTATATTCACATTGCCATTCCAATGAGCACAAAGCTGGCTACCTTATATCACCTCGTATGGCACTGATTCTGTTATATCAACTCTCTCTCCAAGTCCACTATAACGCAAATATATCCCTTTGATCATAACACTTAGAAAGAACTCTCTTTGATGAATTTCAACGATTATTTGATTATCAATTTTATATTCTAATGAGTTTCTCATAGTTGGAAGTATGTTATTGATTCCTTTAGAAACGTCAGATGATAACTTACTTCTTTTTCACGAAGACATGAGAATTCTCCATACTCTGTAAATAAATATAGATTCACGATTCTACCTTAAAAGAATAATGCTTTTATAGGTTTTCTAGTTTCATCTAAATTGTTACAAATCTTAAAAACATCAGCACGCTTTATTCATTCAACCACATTATAAGCTATCAAGAATGAAGTCAGAATGTTTATTCAATCAATGCAATCATTTTAAATCAACTCAACGAGATTGTGTATTGTCCAACAATGAAATTATAGCTATATCGATTAATATCTTTTTAATAATAACAACTTTTCCAAAGATTGCACTAATTTTTTTATATAAACCAGTTTAACTTAATCTGAATATTAAACAAAACCTTTATAATCATCAACATGGATACAAAGCATTACATTGGTAAAATAAAATCTACCTCCATATATAGTCTGTACAATGAGACGATTCGTCCACCTTTATAAATGAAAAGGGAAATAATAACCCACCACTTTCAACATAATAATCGGAGAGGTATTACGTTACCTCTCCTTACTGGCTATACATTTATAAACCTTCTTATATTGTAATGCTTTATAATCAATTATACATCTTAATTTCTCTAGTTTGATATAATCTTTATAGTTCTTTTAGAAATCCAAAGTTATTAACAGAATTGAAAAATAATATAGAAATTTATATATCATTTTCCAATTTCTCACTATTCATTGGACAAATAAATTCTATTAAAAATACATTATAAACCTTTGATTTTATTAGGTTTTTGATTCTTTTTTACAACTTTTTTGATGTTTTTCCCCCTTGTTAATGGGGGAAAATAGGCATTTTTTGTTGTAAAGTTTTTTACCCTTTTCTAGCTTTATTTATTCTATCCCAATCTTTATAATTTCCTCTAAATTCAACCATAGCTTTCAAAATACTTTTAAGGTACTTTGTTACACTTGCTTTACTCTCAAAATCAAGAAAACTTTCTTTCCTGTAATTTTCTAACCATTTATTTTTCGTTTGTTTCATTCTAATATAATCAAATACACCATCAAAAACTCTTTTTGTCAGAAATAATTCGTGATTATAATTTACAAAAGCCTTAAAATTAGAGTATTTATTTTCTTTTTTTTTGGCTTTCTCAATTCTTTCGCATATGATTTTCACATATAATTCTTCTAACTTTTCAAAATGATTCAAAGAGTTTTTTAATTTAATTTCAACAGCTTTTAAAGTTTCCAATTCATTAAGCTTTGAAACCCTTTTCACTCTTATTTCCGTTCGTGTATTATATTCATAACTCGGCTCAACCTTGTGTTTATCATAAATACATAACTCTATATTCCTATTCTTAAGCAGGTAACTTCTTGTTTTTTGATCAAATAAATTTTTAGTTTCTAAAACTTGTATCTCTTTTAGCTCTATGGCAAAAGTCCAATTATTATGTTTGAAATCTTTTTATTTCCTTCAAAATTTTTAAAACTGTCAATGCATATATCTATTCTTTTGTTAACATATTGTGTTACATCAGCTTTTTCAATACTTTTCTTTTTCCAGCAAATATTCTTGTAAATTTTTACTTCCACTTTCCCGTTATGAATATTTAACTTCACTGTCATCAATTCATCTTTTCTACTTAAAATTTTAATTGAATTGTTTTTTTAAAGTTTCTAAATTTGTTATGATATTAAGACACTCTGTATCTATACCTGCTTTATCTTTCAACACTAAAATACCTCCACAGAAGTATCAATCCATAATTCCATTTTAAATTATTCAGTTGATACTCTTTTTTATTTTTTTCAAATAAAATTATAGAGAACAAAACCGACTTTATCAAAAAACGGAATACAACTCTATCTGTTATGAGTCCCATCAGGAAAACTTTCAATAACAACGCTAAGGATTTTAGAACATCCATTTAACCTTTGATTCTATTGAGAAAATTGAATATTTGGTGCCGAAGGACAAAAAAACCGACGCTTGGTCAATAGAGTTATCTTTTTTATAATTACAGCAAATTCACTAACGCTAATGGATTAATTTGAAAAAAGAATAACCTTACTTTAATAGTAATAATATATAAGTTTTATAAAAATATATTACATATTTGGAGGTTCTTTATGGAAAATATTGATTTTAATAATATTGAGTTTGCCATTATCATTCAATGTTCAATTGCAAAAAGAAGATGCAGTGGATTCTATTGCGTTCAATCATTTTATGATAAGAAGGGGGCATTTTCAAATTATCCAAAAGATAAAAATATAATGTATTTATCTATGGAATGTGGAGGATGCTGCGGAAAAGGAGTTTCAAGCTTACTTGGACATTTTAATAGAAAAATGGTTGATTTTTATAAAATTCCTAAGGATAAGACAGTAGTTCACTTAGCTTCTTGTATGACAAATGATCATCACCATTATGATAGATGTCCTCATCTTGAATACATCAAAGATATCATTGTTAGAAAGCATGGATTTAAAAATATTATAGAAGGTTCTTTTATTTGGTCTGGTTCTGAAGAGTTGCGTGAATCTGGAAAATACAATACTTATTAAAATCAAAAACTAAATTTTTCTCAAGGTACTTTCTATAAACTTTAAATTTATATAACGATTGGAGGGAATTGATATGACTGATGATGATCTTTTATTAAAAGCAAAAAATGGAAATCATGAAGCAATGGAAAAAGTTATAAATCAATACCAAAAACTAGTTTATAAAAACAGCCAAAATTTTTTCTTAAGAGGCGGAGAAGGAAATGATTTGGAACAAGAAGGATATATTGGATTAATTAAGGCAATCAAAGCATATAAACCAAATACGGAAGCTACTTTTACTACTTTTGCAAATCTTTGTATCCGGAGACAACTGATTACAACAATAAAAAAAGCTAATACAGACAAACATAAAATTTTTAATGATTCTATAATTAAAGATAGTTATTCTGAAAATATTGAAAAAATAGATTATAAAACTCTATCCTTATGTTTTCATACACCAGAAGAGTTGCTTTTAGGAAAAGAGTTAGTTGAACTATTAAATAATTATTTAGATAAAAATTTAAGTGACTTTGAAAAACAAGTTTTTAGTCATTTGATTCAACAAAAAACATATATAGAAATTGCAGACATATTAGGTGATACACCAAAACGTATAGATAATACTATTCAAAGAATTAAAAAAAAGGTGAAAAGATACTTAAACAATAAAAATGAGGTATACTAAAGTATACCTCATCTCTTCATAGGAGGGTTTCCCAAATTTAGTGTAAATTGTAAAAATTGAATATATATATTTTACCTTCTTGGCTATTAATTTGTATAATTAAATTAATAACTGAGGAGGTTTTTTTATGGCTAGAAAAAATTCAGAAGTAAATCCACTTGTTAAACAATTAATTGAAGAGAATAAGATTAAATCTGCTAACGACGCTCAAGATTTTATGAAAAATATGTTTAAGGATATGGTTAATATCTTGATGCAAGCTGAGTTTGATGAATCTATTGGATATGATAAATACGACAGAGAATCAAGCGCCAACACTACCAACAGTAGAAATGGATACAATTCTAAGCAAGTTAATACTTCTCTTGGAAAAGTTCAAGTTGATATTCCTAGAGATAGGGAAGGTCAATTTGAACCAACAATTGTTCCCAAATATTCTAGAGATATTTCTGATATTGAAGATAAAATTATCTCTATGTATGGGCGTGGAATGACTATTTCTGAGATTAATGCTCATCTTGAAGAGATTTATGGATTGACGTTCTCAGCGTCGCAGATTAGTAGAATTACTGATAAGGTTTTTGAAGAGATAGATACTTGGAAAAATAGGCCATTACAAAAATGTTATCCTTTTGTTTTCATGGATGCAATACATTTCAATATTAAAAGTAATGGTAAAGTTTCAAATAGAGCTGCATATGTTGTTTTAGGAATAGACCTAGAAGGAAAAAAGGATATTTTGAGTATTGTAATAGGAGAGAATGAAAGTTCTAAATTTTGGTTAAAAGTTGTAGACGAATTAAGATCTAGAGGGGTTGAGGATATTTTTACTGTGTCTATTGATGGTTTAAAAGGATTTGGTGACGCAATCTCAACTATTTTTCCAGAGGCTCAAATACAACGTTGTATGGTACATCAAATTAGAAATACATTAAGATTTATGAATTATCAAGATAGAAAAAGCTACGCCCAACAACTTAAAAATATTTACAATGTTACTAATGCGGAATCAGCATTTCAAGCTTTGGAAGCTTTGAAAAATGACCTTCCTGAATTTGCGCCAGCTCTTAGAAGTTGGTATACTAATTGGAATGAGTTATCGCTTTTTTTCAACTTTCCTATGGAAATTAGAAAGATGATCTATACAACAAATATAATTGAAAGTTTAAATAGCCAATTTAGAAAAGTTAGTAATTCTAGATCTATTTACCCTAGTGAAGATGCTTTATTAAAGATTCTTTATCTTTCTAGTAAAAATATTATGAAAAAATGGAATCAAAAAATTAGAGGTTGGGAAGGAATCTTAAGAATGTTATCAATAGAGTATGAAGGTCGTTTAGAGAAATATTTGAAATAAAAAAAGCTATCTTATCAATAAGTACCTTTAAAAGTACCCAAGTTAAGATAGCCTATTTGGACATTTAAAATTTGATAGCTAAGAAGTTAATTTACACTAAATTTGGTATACTCCCTCTTTATGTTGTAGCATAGTTCCCCATTACTATGCAAAAAAAAGTATCCAGTCTCTTTCTTATTTTCCTATTAAAGGAAATCCAAGTTGGGATGTTGTAGTTAGTTATAAAAAAGGAACTTACTTGTCAAAGGCCTGTAAAACTTTTATTGAATTAACTAAGACATATTTTAATTTTACACTTGATATTTAAAACTTAACTCTGAAATAATATATAAATTAAATATATTTATCTATTCAATATACAAAAAAAGTTGCAGCTTTAAGCTGCAACTTTTTAATAATCAAACTGTCTATAATATCTTCTAATATCTAGAGAGTGTTTTGTATTATCTTCAAAATGAAACGCCAATCGATCAACCAAAACTGTTGATGCAATTGTTGGTGCTATTATCCAACGATATTTTTCATCTATTCCGTTTAATTTAAAATCTAATGTATCAATAATACTTAATTTTTTTGTATATTTCTTCAAAAACTTTTCAGCTCTATCATCTAAAACTCTTGTTTTTCCAGAACCTTTAACTAAAAATACACAAGTATCTTCCTCTACTATTTCTAAAGTTCCATGGAAAAATTCTGAACTTGTAACAGACTTTGTTTTTAACCATTGCATCTCTTCTAACAAACACATTGAGAATAGATACGTCTCACCCCACACTTCACCACCACCAATCCAAATCATATATGGCTCTTTATAATACTGTTTTGCCATTTCTTTTGCTTGAGGATCAAATTGTAATTTTGCCTCTAATAAATTTTCTGGTAGTAATAATAACTGATTTCCAAAATCATTATAATCTAAAAACTCTCCTCTATTTGACAAAATTTTAAAAAATAACCAAAATAATAGCATATACTCATACTCTACACCATTTTCATGTCTCATTGGAATTACATAATTAGAATTTTTAGCTAAAGGAGATTCTAAATTTTTTGTACAAGATATAACTCTTATCCCCATCTCTTTATATTTTTTAGCCATTTCAACTGTTTCTTTTGTATCTCCTGATTTTGACAAAGTTATTATTAATGATTTTTCTGTTAAAGCCTTATGTCCTCTTACAATTAACTCCGCTGCTTGTTCTACATAAACAGGTAGTTCTGTAAGTTGCTTTGCAATCTCTCCCATTGCCATTAAAGGTGCTAAACTACCACCAACTGCTGTAAAGAATATATTTGAAAATCCATCTTTTGTAACTATATTAGCAATTTCTTCTGCTATTGGTTTAGCCTCCCCTATTAGTTTAGCACTATTTCTATACTCCTCCTCTTTAAATTTTAACATTTCAGAATATTTTGACATAATTACCCTCCATTTATATTTATATTTTACTTTTTAAAACTAAATCAAAATCTGTAAAAATCTTTTTTTCTACATTAATTTTCTTTTCTTGAGCTATTTTATAGCTTAATATTTGAATTGGAATAATATATAACAAAGTTAAAAAATTTGGATTTACATCTTTTGATACATTCAAATTTATTGTTTGATTATCTTTATTCTTACTATTTGTTATAATTGTTGAAAATCCAATATAGTTTTCCATATATTTTTTTAAAGTATGTAATCTTTTTGACAATGTAATATTTAAGTCTAAATCTAAATAAAATATGGCATTTGAATTATTAGCTTCTAAATATGGTCCATGCATGTATGCTTCAAGTTCATGACCTGTTGATGGACATCTAACTACTTCTGTAAATTTAGTTTCGAACTCTTTTGTAATACCATAATTTGCCCCATAACCTAAACATATAAATCTATTTATCTCTCTTAAAATTTCTTTATTTTTTTCAAAGTATAAATTAGTATTTTCAATAACTGTGTTTATATTGCCAATCAAATATTCCAACTCTTCAAAATATTTAAAATGTTGATTTTTTAAATTTATTCCCAATAAGAATAAATTTAAAACAGTTCCACTAAAACCTTTAGTTACAAATCCTACATTTTCTATACCTATATTTAAATCTAAAATATATTGTGAATATTTTGTTATTGGACTTTCTAAGTTGTTTGTTACTATTATTACTGGTTTTTTTAATACTTCAGCTATTTTTTTAGTAGCATTTATTGTTGAAGTGCTTTTTCCACTTTGAGATATTACAATAATCAAATCTAAATCTAAATCTATTTTTTCATAATCATAAAAAATAGATGGTTCCTCTATAAAAACTTTAGCTTCTAATATATCTTGTAAAAAATATTTGACTGTAATTGCCGCATTAATAGAAGAACCTGTAGCTAAAATTAAAATTCTTTTAATTTTATAGTCTTTTAAATCTTTTAAAATATGTTTATTTTTATCTTGAAAATTTAATAAAATATTTGTTAAAGTATTCTTTTCATCATGTATATTGCTTAACATAGTTTCCATAAATGTACCTCTTAAAAGAACCCAACTAAAGTTCCAAAAATTCCAAATATTGCCATTCCTAAAAGTATTGTTATTGGTTTAACATTTTTATTTAATAAATAATACACAATACCAAACATTCCTAATTTTAAAATACCAGGCATTATATCATCTAAAATACTTTGGACTTCTATTGTTGAACCTCCAGCTTTAAAAGCTAATGGTGTTGAAATATCTACCATTCTTGCTGTCATTCCTCCAATAACAATTAATCCTAATATAGTTGCTCCGTAAGTAACTTTCTCAACTGCTCCTGATTTTTCAAGTTTAGTTAAAAAGTCTACCCCAATTTATACCCTAACTTTATAAAAAGATATCTTATAATTATATGTGGAATATTAAATACCAATAGAAATAGAATTGGACCTAATATATTTCCTTGTAATGAAAGAGCTGTTCCTATTCCTGTAGCAATTAATCTTAAAGTTCCCCAAAAGAAAGAATCTCCTATCCCTGATAATGGACCCATTAATGCTGTTTTTATTCCATTTATTGAGTTTTCATCAAATTTTCCATCTTTTTATTTCCCTCTTCAAGAACTACTGATATTCCTAACATTAAAGTTACAATCCAAGGAGTCATATTAAAAAACTCTAGATGACGTTTCAAAGCTTTTTTTAATTCTAAATGATTATTTGTATATATTTTTTTTAATATTGGTGCTATTGCATATGCATATGCTAAGTTCATTTGTCTTTCATAATTCCATGAGAATTCCATTTGAAAAGATCTCCAAAATATCTTATTCAAATCTTTTTGCGTAATATCTTTCTCATCTTTTTTATTAGAAATCATCATCACCATCTCCTTTCTCACTTAAGTTTCCACTTTCTACTAACTGTCTTTGTGACATTGGATTTACTGTTATTAATGCTATTAAAGCACCAAATATTGCAATTCCTGTCAATGGGATTTCTGTATAAATTGCAATGGCAAAGCCAACGAAAAAATATGGTAAAACTTTTTTATTTATAAGAAGTTTTGCTAACATTGCAAATCCAAGAGTTGGAATTAATCCAGTTGTTATTGCTAACCCTTTATGAATAAATTCTGGTATTGCCTGTAAAACCAAAGATACTGCATTACTTCCTAATAAATATGAAAAGAATACTATTATCGCCAACATCAAAGATAAACCAAATCCAGATATTAAATGCATACGCTCTATTCCTTTTATATTACACTCATCTGCATATTCATCAGCTTTGTGACCTAATATTGGTATAACAACTCCTAGATACGCATTTTTTAAAATTAAAGTAAATGTTGCAATTGGTAAAGCCAGTAATAAAGCTGTCTCTGCACCAGCACCTGAAGATATTGCAAAGGCAACTCCTAATATTCCTCCAGTTACTACATCTGGTGGAATTGCTTCTCCATAGCAAAAGATCCAATAAAAGCTAACTCCAATGTAGCTCCCATTATCAATCCCATTTTTAAATCTCCCATTACTAACCCAGTTAAAAATCCAGTTACTATTGGTCTTGATATTAAGCTTGTTCCTAAGGCATAATCACATTGAGCTATAAAAGCTACTAATGCTAATAAAAATGCTTGCATCATATCTATCCTCCCCTTTTCTATCTATATAAAACTTTATTATCATTAGCTACTTGTCTAATTTCAATCTCAATCCCCAAACTTTGAAGTTCTTTTAAAAGGTTTTCTTCTTCTTCTAATAGATTTACTGCTTTTGATATATTTCTGCTATTTTCTCTCGCTTTAACTCCTCCTAGATTTATTTGTTTTATGTTACCTACCTCACTGGCTATTTTATAAGCATCCTCAACAGATTCTACAACTATAAAAAGTTTATATTTATCTGTAACACCAGATTTTAAAGCTTGTATTGAGTCCTCTATATTTTTTATTACTAATTTTACTTCTTGTGGTTTTGCTAACTTCATTGTTGTTTTTCTTAATTCATCATTTACTACACTGTCATTAGCTATCAATATACAATCTGCTCCTAAATTTTGTATCCATGAAAATGCAACTTGTCCATGTAACAATCTATGATCTACCCTTAATAAAAGAATCATAACACTCCTCCATTTTTAGAACTCTTGGTCCTCTTCTATTTTTTTTTCTAGCTCATCATTACAATAAATTAAAGAATTACTACATTCTTCTATACTTTCACGTATCAATTCCTTTATATTGTCATAATCATTTTGTTTTTCTATTAATGTTAAAATTAATGGTAAATTTACTCCTGAAACAATATTTAAATTTTTATAGTTAGATATATTTTCTAAAAACTCATTATTTACACTTCCTCCAAATATATCTGTTAAAACAATTAACTCTTCTTTCGGATATTTTTTTAAAATAAATTCAACTTCTTCTTTTAAATTAAAATTTTGAGTTATATAACAATTTAATATTTCTAAATTATCAATATTTCCAATAATTAATTCGATAGATGTTTTTATTCCTTCTGCAAATTTTCCATGAGTTGCAACTATAAATTGAATCATTTTATCCCTCCTTTTTTTATTGTTATTATTGATATACCTTTTTTAATTTTTTTAGTCAAATTTTTCATATTTTTTGTTTATTTCTCTAGATTATTCGATATTAATGAGGTATTATATTACTGTAAAATCAATGTTTTTTTATATACTCACGTTTTTTTATATATAATTTTTTCGTTTACTTTAATCTATTTTTTTAACAAAAGGAGATACTATAATGAAAAAAAATCTAATTATTGAAAAAAATTTTACACATTACTCATTTATGAATAGCAAGGTAACTTTTTCAAAACGATTTTCTAAAAATGATATATTGCTCAAAGAGTATATAATAAAAGAAATAATTGAAAAGGATTTAAGAAAAATAACTTTAACAAAATCAAAATTTTTAAAAATTTTGAATTTAAGTCAATTTGATACTATCGATTCTTTTTTAACTAAATTTACCTCTAAACGAATTAACATAACTTATGAAAAATCTGAACTTAACTCTTTTGAATTATCTTTATGTATCATATCTTCATACTTAAAAAATAATGATACCTATGAATTAAATATTAACAATGATTTTTATAAAATTTTTAATACTGAAAAAAATGATTTTAAACTTTTTCAATTAAATATACTTTTAAGTTTTAATTCATCTTATTCAAGAAATTTATTTCTTTTTATTAAAACTATGTATAATAATTCCACTATAGATATTTCTCTAGAAAATCTTAAAAATATAATTGACTTTGAAAATAAGTATTCTCGATTTTATGATCTTGAAAATAGTATCTTAATCCCAGCTTTAAAAGAGATTGAAACCTTTACTGGCTATAAAATTGAATATCACAAAATTAAGAAAAATTTATGTAATAATAGTAAAGTGATTGGAATAAAATTTATAATTATTAGTACTCCTGAAACTATCAAAGAAAAAAATTTAAGTGCTCTTTTTAATTTAATTAAACCTTATTCTGAGAACACTACATATTTAAACCAATTAATTGAAAAATATTATGAATCTAAAAGTTATGAATATTTAAAAAATAATATTTATTATTCTTTTATTCATAATAACGGTAATTTTGATAAATTTTTAATAGAGTCTATAAAATACAACTATGTTCAAACTAAACATAATACAAAACTTAAAACTTATTCTGAGAAATATAGACTTATAAGTAATACAAAAATCAAAATTAATGATTTTAATATGTTTAAAAATACTCTTTTTAAAAATTGACAATGTCAATTTATCTCACGCTTATTTAGTTTCTAACTTTTTTAAAGTTTTGAACTCTGATAATCTAAAAGCAAACGATGACTCACCATATAGTAAATTTATTAATAATCTTAATAAGAATAAAACAAGTTTTTATGAAGACAATAAAATTATTATTTTAGCTGAGTTTAACGCTAGTTACTTTAAAAGTTGGATATCTATTTTTTTTAAAGAGTAATACGAGGGTTTCCCAAATTTAGTGTAAATTGTAAAAATTGAATATATATATTTTACCTTCTTGGCTATTAATTTGTATAATTAAATTAATAACTGAGGAGGTTTTTTTATGGCTAGAAAAATTCAGAAGTAAATCCACTTGTTAAACAATTAATTGAAGAAAACAAGATTAAATCTGCTAATGATGCCCAAGATTTTATGAAAAGTATGTTTAAAGATATGGTTAATATCTTGATGCAAGCTGAATTTGATGAATCTATTGGATATGACAAATACGACAGAGAATCAAGCGCCAACACTACCAACAGTAGAAATGGATACAATTCTAAGCAAGTTAATACTTCTCTTGGAAAAGTTCAAGTTGATATTCCTAGAGATAGGGAAGGTCAATTTGAACCAACAATTGTTCCCAAATATTCTAGAGATATTTCTGATATTGAAGATAAAATTATCTCTATGTATGGGCGTGGAATGACTATTTCTGAGATTAATGCTCATCTTGAAGAGATTTATGGATTGACGTTCTCAGCGTCGCAGATTAGTAGAATTACTGATAAGGTTTTTGAAGAGATAGATACTTGGAAAAATAGGCCATTACAAAAATGTTATCCTTTTGTTTTCATGGATGCAATACATTTCAATATTAAAAGTAATGGTAAAGTTTCAAATAGAGCTGCATATGTTGTTTTAGGAATAGACCTAGAAGGAAAAAAGGATATTTTGAGTATTGTAATAGGAGAGAATGAAAGTTCTAAATTTTGGTTAAAAGTTGTAGACGAATTAAGATCTAGAGGGTTGAGGATATTTTTACTGTGTCTATTGATGGTTTAAAAGGATTTGGTGACGCAATCTCAACTATTTTTCCAGAGGCTCAAATACAACGTTGTATGGTACATCAAATTAGAAATACATTAAGATTTATGAATTATCAAGATAGAAAAAGCTACGCCCAACAACTTAAAAATATTTACAATGTTACTAATGCGGAATCAGCATTTCAAGCTTTGGAAGCTTTGAAAAATGACCTTCCTGAATTTGCGCCAGCTCTTAGAAGTTGGTATACTAATTGGAATGAGTTATCGCTTTTTTTCAACTTTCCTATGGAAATTAGAAAGATGATTTATACAACTAATATAATTGAAAGTTTAAATAGCCAATTTAGAAAAGTTAGTAATTCTAGATCTATTTACCCTAGTGAAGATGCTTTATTAAAGATTCTTTATCTTTCTAGTAAAAATATTATGAAAAAATGGAATCAAAAAATTAGAGGTTGGGAAGGAATTTTAAGAATGTTATCAATAGAGTATGAAGGTCGTTTAGAGAAATATTTGAAATAAAAAAAGCTATCTTATCAATAGGTACTTTTAAAAGTACCCAAGTTAAGATAGCCTATTTGGACATTTAAAATTTGATAGCTAAGAAGATTTACACTAAATTTGGTATACTCCCCTTCATAGGCTCTTATAATGCATTTTACAAAGCCGTTTTTATTTATATTTTTCTAAAAACTCTACTATTGCTAAATTTAGCAAACTTGTTTTCGAATATCTCTTTTGATCAGCAACAAATTTATTGAACCTCTCTTCTATAGCCTTTGAGAGTCTAACTGTTGAAACTTTAACATCTTCTAACTTCACAAACTCATCTGGAACATATAATATATTTATATCATCTTTATCACATACTTTATCCTTCTTCAAAAGCTCTAACAAACTATCAGCATTATCCAACAAACTCTTTAGCTTTTCAAGGTCTTTAGTTGTTGGTATAAACTCTATTTGATTTTCTATCCCTTCATGCTGTATAGTTACTTCTAGGTTTTCTCTAACTAAATGATTCCCAAACTTTTCTATCCATTCTTTATAAGATTTAGGACTGCTTCTAAACTTTGTTTTTATAATTTCTTTTTCTTCAACCCCATTGTTAATCATTTCTTGAATCTCATTTATTTTTTTTCTCGTAGCTGGTTGCATTGTTGACGGTCCCCCTTAATGATATAGTCTAGCTATAATATATCATAGTTACAGGCAATAATTCCAATACTTTTCGAAGTAGTATACTATTAACATAACTGAATTACACACAATCTTTTTTCTAAGGGTTTTCGAATGTTTTCTTCTTTTAGTAAAAATTCATATACTACCCTTAGGATATAATACTACTATATCTAGATTTTTCAATACATTTCAGTGTAGTATACGATTCATACATTTGCGTTATACCGTAGCATTCATTTCTTTTAATATTTTGTTTACTCTGTTATTTAGTAACATACCTCTTAGTTTATTGCCGTTTTTATCCAAAAGTTTCTCTTTAGGAATATCCTCAACTGTATATATTTTTGTCTGCTCTAATTTAGGTTGTTCAAACTCTACAATTTCATATTTAGATTTATTAGCTATATCAAAACCTTTTTTTATAAACGGATTATGTGTTTCTCTATTTTCTTCCAGGTATTTTTTATATAATTCTTCATAGTCAGCTTTAGATATTTTAATTTTATCTATTTTTTCTACTTGATTTACTAATTTATTTTCTTTTCTCTCTTGGCTTTGATCTTGATATTCTTTCAAATCCTTTTCCCCTAAGAATTGCTTTTTCTTTATAACTGAATTTTGTTCAACTTGCTTTTTCTTTTTAGCTTTCCAGGTGAAAACTAACGTTTCAACATTTCTTCCTTTTTTCAATTCTTTAAGTTCTAATCTTTCAAAGTTTTTTCCCAATTCTTCTAAACAAGGTTTAAAAATCTTTTGCCTTATATTTTTCATCAAATAAGTGTTAGGAATGCCCATTATTTCTCTAAACTCATTTATTTTTACAATATATTCTCCTGTACTCTCCCATTGTTTTAATAGTCTAAACAATGTTTTAGGATATATTCCTTTTAAACTCACAAGCTCTCTTAAATCAAACATTGTAAAAATCTTTACTAAATCATCTATCATATATTTAAATATTTCATTTACTGAAAAGACTATACTTTTATCCTTTGGTTTTATTGTTATAACATCAAACAACCCAAAAATAACTATGTCCCCATTTGGTAATTCTATCTCTTGATTTAATTCTTTTAATTTTCTTGATACTCCTCTTATATAATTAGTTAGTCTAGCTTGGTTTTGTTCTTCTTGTATTAACTCTTTAATTTCAGAGTAAGATATTATTATATCTTTAGTTTTTTCATCTCTAGACTTTAATAATAGACTAAAAAATACATCTAATTCTTTTGTTGTAAAATTCCCCAACTTCAATTTATTAATATCATTATGATATTTAATTAAGTCCATTCGCTCCCCCTTTTTACAATTTACTTTAATAGTAGTCATTAGGTTACCTTTCTTATATGAAAATATTTATCAATCAAAGAATAGCACCTTGAAAGGTAACTTGTCAATTACTAAATATACCTTTAGTAGTCATTAGGTTACCTTATAGTAGTCATTAGGTTACCTTATATTAGTCATTAGGTTACCTTATAGTAGTCATTAGGTTACCTTATACCATCTCAACTTCCTCTATAATTGATGTAAATCGACACTATTAAAAGTATTTAAAAATATTTAAAAGTATTTAAAAGAAAAATTTTTTAATTTCATGTAAATAAAAACCTAATTTAAATTTCCCAAATTGTAATAAGATATTTTTATATAAAAATTTAAGTTTTTTGAAATTATAGAAACTTCAATCTAAATCTTGTTTTAAAATCCATTTAAACGAGCTTATATACCTTTAAAATCGATTATAAACGCAATTACGATTAAAAATTACTTATACACATTTGTACATAGGTTAAAATTGATTATAAACTGAAAAGCTATATTTCAATTTCAAAAAAATTGCGGCATGTTAGTTTAATTGCTGATTTAAATTGAGAGAAATGGCTTAAAAAGTATTGTATTTATTGATTTTATAAACCCTTCTTCGCATTTGGCTACCATCTTTACTTGCAATTAAACTAACATGCCGTTCTTCAAATCAGACAAAGTATCAACAGCAGTGTTTCTGAATACAGCTCTACCGTTTACTATGCTTCTACCTTTTGCAAGACCTTGTGCATTAGTAGCAGACATAGTATTGATTTCCTTAACGTCTAACTGTAGCGAGAATTGTAACATTCTTAGCATACCAACTTTATATGCTACCCAGTCACCATCTAATCTAACAGTTTGTCTATTGGGACCAGTTACTTGCTGTCCGCCTTTGTAACCAGCAACGTCGCTCATATATCCTCTTCTGAAAAGCACATATGTTTTAACGTCTAAACCACTTATCGTATAATCGAAAAAGTTTTCCATATTGTCTCCTTTGTTAAAAAGAGGTGCTGAACCCAGCCAACACCTACTTTTCAAATATTATAATTTTGCTAATCCACCAGAGAACTCAGCAGTTTTGAATTTCTTAGTATCTACTACTTTGAACTTAACTGATAAGAATCCTTTAGAATCTAATTTAGACATGTCAGCTAAGAACTCAAACTTAGATATGATAGCGTCAGCTAGAGGTAATTCATTCTTGAAGATGTCTCTCATTTCATCTTCGAATAGAACCTTTTGCTCTTTCTGAGGGAACTTCTTACCTTTCTTCGAGTTAGCAACTTCTCTTAATCTCTTCAGGAAGTACAGTACACAACCGATTTGCGATCTTTCTTTGAAGTCAGAGTCGATTCTTGTCATTAGAGGACAATCAACAACTATTCCTTTTCCAGATACAGGATCAACATTAACAACAGTGAATCTGTTAGCTAATAAGATTCTTTGAGCTTCTCCAGGAAGTTAATATCACACGCACCAGGTAATTCTTGTGCAACTGGCGATCTATCTTTCTCACCGTATGCTTTAACAGCAAATACAGCAGCAGTGTAAGAACCAGTTCTATCTTTAGAATCAACATTTGCGATCATAACATCAAATCCGTTTAAGTCGAACATTGCAGTATCAATCATTGTATCTAAAGTTATCATAGTTTTTCCTAAAACAATTTTAGCAGATAAAACTCTAGCTTTTAACACAACAGCTTTAACACCAACATAAGTTCTTAACTCAACGTTCATACCAGTTCTGAAAGCATCAGTGTACTCAACAAATAACTTGTCAGTGAATGGTTTTACTTCTCCAGCTCCACCGTTAGTTCTTTCATAATCGAAAACTCTAACTTGAGGGAAGTTAGAAACTCCACCAATACCATTAACTTTTTGAGAACCTACTACAACCGATAAGAACATTCCTAAGTCAATCTCTTTAGATGCAGATAGTCTCTTTTTAAATCCTCTTTTGAATTTAGGTAACTCAACTAAAGCATTTGCATATTTGATTAACTCTTCTGGATCGTTAGACTCAGGTGGCTTAACTCCCCAAACGATTAATGTTTCTGATAAGTTCTTAGTTAATTCTTGTGCGAACTCTAATGATTTCATAATTGGCTCTGCACCTTCAGGAACAAAGTTGATTATTTAAAAATCACGTGAATTGCATGAATTAGAGATGTAATTGAGCATTTTATCATGAAAAAATATGAGGTAGACGGTTCGTCTCATGATAAGATTTTTTTTGAAGAAAAATCAAAGATATGAATTAAAGCTTTTGAAATTGAAAATAAGATGGGTATTAATTTCAGGTGTAAAAATATAGCTAAAAACGGCTGGACTATTGTTAAAATTAAAACTGTAAGGTTTAGAGACGTTTAAAACTATAGTTTAGAATTGATTAGAAATATAAATTGAATTTTAATGAATAAGATGAGACGGTTCGTCTACTTTTGTGATCAATTGTTGATGAAATATAGTCCAATTAAATTTTATACAAACGAGTAACATTTGTTGTATAATAAAACCAACTGAAACTTTTAATATTTTAAATTTAAACTACTCACTAAGAAAAGAGGCCAACCGCAAGGAAGACCTCTTTTTTTAACTTAAATATTACTTCTTCTACATTACCTTAGCTTGTTTTAACACAAGTTCTGTTGCATCCTCTGTATCTTCTGGAGGATAACCAAATTTTTTAAGAAGTCTTCTTATAGATCTTCTCATTTGAGCTTGTACACTCTCTTTATCATACCAATCTATAGTCATACTTTTCTTAATAGTCTCTGTCAGCTCTTTTGTTATCTGTACCAGTATATCGTCACCTAACATCTCTTTTACTTTTTCATCACGAGTTAAAGCATCATAGAAAGCTACCTCATCCTCTGTTAAACCAAGTGAATCTCCCTCTTTATGAGTCTCCATAAACTCCTTAGCCATCTTTATAAGTTCTTCCATTATCTCTAAACTTGTTAAAGCCTTATTTCTATAAGAACTCATAGCCTTTTGAAGTCTTTCTGAGAACTTCTCAGCTACTACTAGATTTTTTCTACTAGAGTATTTAATCTTACCCTCTATTAGCTTTCTTAACATCTCAACAGCTAAGTTTTTATACTTTATCTTCTCAACCTCTTTTAAAAACTCATCTGAAAGAATAGATATATCTGGATTATCAAGTCCTAACTCTGAATAAACATCTATAACATCTTCAGATATAATTGTCTTAGCCATAAGTGAAGCTATTTTTTCATTTATCTGAGCCTGAGTTAGTTTTTTAGGATTATCTTTATCCTCAGTTTCTAATTTAATAACACTAGCTTTAACAGCTTTAAAGTAACTTATCTCCTCATTTAAAGCCTGTCCATCACGAGTTGTTATACATAGAGAATGAGCCTTAGCCAGTGCTAAAACATTATCAATAAATCTTTTCTTAATTCCAGGTTCATCATTTTCAAAACCTAAGATGTAATCCATCCCCTCTATAATAATTCTAGCACGCTCTAAAGCACTATCACTTTTATATTTTGAATAATCAAAGTGATGGAATATCTCTTTTACAATCTCATAGTGTTCAATCATAAGTGCCACAGCTTTTTCTGTATCTACTCCTGTTGTCTTTTGATCGTTTGCTGTATATTGTCTTAGTGCTTTTTTAAGTGCATCTCCTATTCCAATATAGTCTACAACTAAGCCACCACTTTTATCTTTGTATACTCTATTTACCCTTGCAATAGCTTGCATTAAGTTATGCCCTACCATAGGTTTATCAATATACATAGTATGCATTGATGGAACGTCAAACCCTGTTAGCCACATATCACGAACTATAACAATCTCTAACTCATCACTGTCATCTTTCATTCTATTAGCGAGCTCTTCTCTTTCCTGTTTTGTTGTAAAGTGTTGCTTAAACTCCATAGGGTCTTTACTAATATCACTTGTCATAACAACTTTTATTTTACCTTTAGCTTTATCTTCATTGTGCCACTCTGGTCTTAAACTTACAATCTCATTATATAAATCCACACATATTTTACGAGACATAGCTACTATCATACATTTTCCAAAAGAGTTATTTTTTCTCATCTCCCAGTGTTCTATGAAATCCTGAGCCAAAGTTCTTATTCTATTTTGAGAACCAATAATAGCTTCCATTTTTGTAATATCTTTTTTGGTACGTTCAACAGTCATTTCTTCTTGACCTTCCATAATCTCTTCAAAGTCACCATCAAGTTCAGATAAAACAGGATATGGAATGTCTAGCTTTATAAATCTATTTTCATAATAGATTTTAACAGTAGCTCCATCTTCAACAGCTCTTGTCATATCGTAAGTATCTATATAGTCACCAAATACAGCAGTTGTAGATTTATCATCAAAGTCTATAGGAGTTCCTGTAAATCCAATATAGTTTGCATTGGGAAGTGCATCACGAATATGTTTAGCATACCCGTATTTACTGTTTCCATCTGCATCCATTTTAGCATCTAATCCATACTGCGATCTATGAGCCTCATCGGCTATAATATATATGTCATTTCTAGTACTAATAGCTTCTACAACTTCTCCAGCTTTAGGAGCAAACTTCTGAATTGTAGAGAATATTATTCCCACTACTACTTACATTTAGTAGTTCTTTTAATCTATCTTTATCATCTGCTTGTTTTGGTGTCTCTATTAGATAACTTTGAGCTTTTGAGAACGTTCCGAAAAGTTGATTGTCCAAATCATTTCTATCAGTTAAAACTATAACTGTTGGATTGTTAAACTTTTTCATAAGTTGCCCTGTATAAAATGTCATAGTTAGAGATTTTCCACTACCTTGAGTATGCCAAACAACACCGATTTTTCCATCATTGCTACGAGCATCTGCTGTCTTTTCCAGTGCTTTTTTTATGGCAAAGAACTGGTGATACTGAGCTAATATCTTTATTTTTTCGTTTTTACTTTGAAGAAACAGGATATAGTCATGAGTTAATTCTAATACTCTTTCCTTAGATAACATTCCACGAGTTAAAACTTCCATCATTAAAGAGTTTGTATCTGCTATTGTAATTCCATCAATACTTCTAAAGCTCATGTATCTTTCTTCACTTGATGATATAGTTCCAGCTTTTGCATTAACTCCATCACTTATAACGATAAAAGAGTTATATTTAAAAAGATCTGTAATCTCATATTTGTATCTTTCAATTTGAGTATATGCTTCTTTTATACCTACGTTGTCATTACTTAGAGATTTTAACTCTATAACTACAAGAGGTAATCCATTGATAAATAGTATTATATCTGGTCTACGTTTAGTGTTTCCCACTATTGTAAATTGATTTATAGCTTGAAACTCATTTTTTTTAATATTTTTAAAATCTATTAAATATACTTTTCCACCAGAACGTTTGTTCCCATCTTTGTCTTTATACTCTCCTACATCCACTCCATTGACTAGCATACTATGAAACTCTTCATTACTCTTAATCAAGTTAGGATATGAAAGCTGTTTTACTTTTCTAATAGCTTCCTCTTTAGTAGAGGTTGGCATATCTTTATTTATGTTATAAACTGCTTCTCTTAAATTCTCTTCTAATACTACTGAATGGTAGTCATCTCTTTCTAATTTTCTACCATCAATACATTCCCATCCCAAATCTTCCAATATTTCAAGATAGGCTGCTTCTAATTCGTCCTCTGTAAAATTCATTGCTACCCCCTAATCATTAAAAATACTTTCTAATATTAGAAGTCTATATTTTCTAATATTTTATTCATAACTTCGTTAAAAAATTCGATTGTTTCATTATTTTTTTCTATTTTTTCAATATATTTTATATCAAAGCTTAGTTTGATAAGGTTTCCTACACAAATATTTACAAAGTTTCTATTTGAGTCTTCAAAATTTTCTTTAAATTGTGTTAAAAACGATTTTTTATCTACTACATATTTAGATATGTTATCTTTTAAATTTTCCCACTTTTCCTTATTATCTTTATAAGTAATTCCACTTATTTCATAATATATTTTGGCTATATCATCTCTAGATTCAAAATCTTCCCAAAAGATACCTTTTCCCATAATATGACCAAAACGTATATATTGATGTGTTGAAACATTATAATTCTCATCAAGTTTTAACTTTTACATTTAAATTATTTTTTAGGTTGTGTTCTACTTTTTTCAAGTTAAAATTTTTCTTGTATAAGGTTCTTGCTTGAGAATTACTATCACCAGGCCAAATATTTAAACTTATTTGATTTCCTTCTACATATATTTTAAATCTCTCTGCAATACGGGAATCTTTTAATTTTATAAAATCTAATTCTTCTTCAAAATCTTTTCCATGAAGACTTTGATTAATCTCTTTTTCGATTTGCTTTACTCTTCGCTCTATTCTCTCTAAAGAATGTTTTTCTGAAATTGGAACTACTGGGAGTAATTCAGGATAATTACCTTCTATAAAGTGATTAAATTCATTCAAAAATATATTGTGTGAATTTAATTTTTTATTAAATTTCTCCATAGAAATAGCAGCATTTAACAAGTCTCTCCAAACTAAAGAAACATAGTTCCACTTTTTCTCTTTATTACCCCACTTAAGGTTTTCCATTTGGTTATTAAGTTGAGCCCTTGGATCTTCATCGTGAGGCTTTACCTCTATAATAATCAAAACTTCTCCTATTTGAATAGATATATCTGTTATAGGTTCTCTTATTCGATTTTTTCAGGAATATTTTCATTATAAAGTACAGTATTTAAAGTAGCTCCATAAATTTTTTCTATTCCTTCTTCTATATCAAAACTACTAGAAGTTCTTTGAGTATCTATTTGTATCTCGTCATCTAGTGATTTTTCTGTTAAATAGTTTCCTGTTATTTTATTTAAAAATATACTCAAAAATAATGGTTCTTTTTTTAGTAATATTAACAGTGCTCTTGTTAAATTATTTTCTCTTCCAGTGTATGAAAAAGGATTAAATATACTTAAATGTCTATTCATTAAATTATCCCCCCAAAATTAAAGCTAAATTCATATTTTTTAGCTATATTATAATCTAGTTATATCTTTTATTAAACTTAAGATATACTCTAACTCATCATCATTAGAAATTGAAACCTCATAATCTCCATTTCCCCAATGTCCTGTACTAGATACATCTTTTGATAAATTCTTAGAATCGTTTAAAGTACCCTTCTTTGCATTTAACCACATTTTAAGAGCATTCTTTTATAATCTAAAATCTATTATATTTTTTTTATTGCTTTTAATTGCAATATATAATTTTTTAGGCTCAATCTCTACATCTGGTATCATGTCTTCTATTTTTTCTAAAAATAATTTATATAGCTCAATTATGTTTCCATTAGAGTTTGTATAGTGATCATCTAAAGTGTATTTCTTTATCTCTTTAGATACTTGATTTATTTCCTCACTTTTTGATGAAATGGTATTTATACTTTCAGCATTATCTCTACCTTTTACAGTTTCAAAAGAAATAATATCTCCCATATATCTTTTGATTTCGTACAACTCAATAGGCAAATCTTTAAAGTTTAAACTATCTTTTTGAAATTTTGAAAAACTTTGAGATATAAAAACTATTCTAGTTTGACTCCAATCTATCTCATCTCTTTTAAGAGTTTTATTCATTCTTTCGTTATATTCTAAAATTAACTCAGCTTTATTATTTAGCACGGTTGAAAGATAAGAATATCCTTGATCTATAACACTATAGCTAGTTCCTCTTTTATATTCAACAATAACGAAAGTTTTATTTTCTTTATCAAATCCAAGTGTATCAATTCTATATTTTTTCACTACAAATTCACTTTTTACTAATTCTAAGTTTAAGAGTTCTTGAAGATTATCTTCCATGAATTTTTGTAGCTCTTTCTCTAATTTAAACTCATTTTGTAAAATCCTTTCAGCTTTACCTTTAGATGTTTTAATAAGCATTAAATTATCTCACCCCCCACAACTTTAACATTTATACTTCTATCTCTCCACTCATAAGTTTAGGAAGAAGAATATCTCTTATTTCAGTTAGAACTTGGATTTCTTGTTGGTTTTCTCTTATTTGCTCAAAAATCTTTGTTATAATCTCATTAAATTTACTCATTAGTTTTTCATTGGGTAAATAAAAAGGTATATTTTTTATAATTTTAGAATTTACTGCTGTTGCGATTGATGAAGTATTTCCTAGAGAATTATAGTTAAAATTCTTTAAATAAAGATATAAAAATTCTGTCATATTAGTAATATTTTTATTTGTAAAGTGTGCGATAGCCTCATTAGTTGCCATAGCTTCATTGGTTATTACTACTCTACCTATTGTAAGTTTAAAACTTAATATAACTGTATTTGATTCCACCTTTTTATATTAAATTTTTCAATGGCTTCTCGTGTAATTTTTTCTCCTGTATTTAAAATGTAAACCCCTGCTTCTCCTAAATCTTTTATTGAAGCCCATTTTATATCCTTTTCTTTTTTAGAAAACCATTGTGTTTCCTTTCTAGGAGGTGTTTTACCAATTGTTATATCAAAAAATTCAGAAATATTATCAAAACTCCATCCTTCTGGAATCTCTCCAAGTTCACTCTCTACCATTTTTCCACCACTACTTCTATATGGCTCTCCATTCTCATTTGGGAAATCAAAATCTATAAACCATCTTTTGAAAAGAGTTTGTGCCATCTCTTCAAGAGTTTTATTCATTTCATTATTAAGCTCTATTTTATCATCAAGAGCTGATAATATTGAGGCTATCTTCTGTTGAACTTTAATATCTTCTGGAATATAAAATTCATACTGCATAATAGCTGCTTTATCCCCCCTTGGCATTTTTGTTCCTTTAGAGGTATTTACTGTATAATCAAAAAATTTTTCTTCTGACATAATATAATATAGATAGTCATTTAAAATATTTTTTTGAATTCAAACTTTTATTATTAAAACATCGTTTGATGCTCCACCATTAAAATCAGCTTTCCATAATTTTTTAAAATAAGTTCTTATATTAGAAAAAAGTATATCATTTTCACTGAAACAATTAACCTTAGCATTTTGAGGTATATTTGTAGCTTTTGTCACTCCACCTCTATTTACTATCATATTTTCTGTTGAGATATAGTTATTTTCATTCATTCAATTCAGAAGTATTTATCTTATTACTTATATATTCAGCTACTTCACCTAGTTTAACTCTTCTCCATCCTTCTTTTAACTCTTCCATATCTTTATTCTCCACCATTATATATCAAATCCTAACTTAGCTAGGTTAGCTCTTATCTCTTCTTCTAGGTGTCTGCTCTTTGCAAATTGCTCAGCTAGTTTTGCACTTAGATCTGCCATCTTTTCCTCGTAAGGGATTCCATCGTCCTCTGCTTCTTCTATTCCTACATATCTTCCTGGAGTTAAGATATATTCATGCCCTTTTATTTCTTCTAATGTTGCACTCTTACAGAAACCTTGAATATCTTCATACTCTCCCTCACCTTTATACGAACCTCTCCACATATGGTAAGTATCAGCTATCTTTTGAATATCTTCAGGTGATAACTCTCTTAAACTTCTTTCTACAAGAGCACCCATTTTTCTAGCATCTATAAATAGAATCTCTCCATTTCTTTCTCTATGCTTAGGGTTACTTTTGTTTCTATTTAAAAACCATATACACGCTGGAATTCCAGTAGTTAAAAATAGCTTATCAGGAAGAGCTACAACGCAATCTACTAAATCATCCTCTATCATATTCTTTCTAATCTCTCCCTCATTTGAAGTATTAGATGATAGCGATCCATTTGCTAGAACTATTCCAGCTGTTCCATTTGGTGATAAATGGTGTGCCATATGTTGTAGCCAAGCATAGTTAGCATTTCCCTCTGGAGGTGTACCATATTTCCATCTAGCATCTCCATCTAAAGATTCATGCCAGTAATCTTTTATATTAAACGGTGGATTAGCCATGATATAATCCATCTTCTTCCCTTTGTGTTGGTCTTTTGTAAATGTATCAGCTGGTTCCTCTCCTAAATCAACCTCTATTCCTCTAATAGCTAAGTTCATCTTACATAGTTTCCAAGTAGTTCCATTACTCTCTTGTCCAAATACAGATATATCTCCAATTCTTCCACTATGGTTTTCTATAAATTTTTCAGATTGAACAAACATACCTCCACTTCCACAAGCAGGGTCATATACTCTTCCCTTTGTAGGCTCTAAACACTCAACTATAGTTTTAACAATAGACTCTGGAGTATAGAATTGTCCTCCATTTTTTCCCTCTGAGTTAGCAAATTTTCCTAAGAAAAACTCATAAACTTGACCAAGTACATCTTGTCCTTTATCTGTTTTAGCTTGTAAGTTAATTCCACCAACTATATCTATTAATTCTCCTAGTTTTCCTTTATCTAAAAGAGGATTTGAATATATCTTATACAGAACATCCTTTAATGTTTTATTCTCTTTTTCAATAGCATACATAGCCTCATCAATTTTTATTCCAATCTCTGGAGTTTTTGCACTTTTAACTATCTCTGCCCATCTAGCTTCTTTAGGAACCCAGAAAATATTCTCTGCTGTATACTCATCTCTTTCCTCTTCGAAACCTTCTCCTTCTTCAACTAATTCATTATATTTGCTTTCAAATCTATCACTTATATACTTTAAAAATACCAATCCTAGAACCACATATTTATACTCTGCTGGATCCATATTGTTTCTTAATTTATCACACGCTTTCCAAAGATTATCTTTGAAATTATCCTTTTCTACTACTGCCATAAAATTCCCTCCTAATAATAAGTTTTACAATCATTATATTAACACTTATAGTTCATATTTCCTATATAAAATAACAATTAATTTAAATGCAATTCATCTTTTGTTTGCTGTAATCAGAATGACCATATGTAATTTAACTTTGGTTCTCAAGGGTCACTGGAGTGCACGCTTAATAGTTTCTCTTTTTTGCTATGCTAAATCGAGCAAACTAGCGTGTTTAGACGATTGACTCTTGCGAGTGTCTAACGACAAAAAAATAAAAGTAGACGAACCGTCTACTCGATTAAGAAAATTTATTATTTTCAAGATAAAAAAAGAAAGATCCTAATTTGAATATAGGACCTGTCAGGAAAACGCGGAATAACAACGCTAAGAAATTATTTCTTAAACTATTGATTCTACTTATAAAGTTGCATACTTAGTGGAAACGTACAAAAAAATGACAAGTAATCTTTAAAATACAATGAAAATAAGGTATACTTTAAATAGAGTTGTTATTACCCTAATTCTATAAAGGAGGTGCGAAAATAATAGGAAAAAAAATTAAATCAATTGAATTAAAAGAGATGTCAAACGACATACAAGATTTAAAATAGTGAACAAGATTTAAGTTGTTCTTAATACGAAACTTTTTTTGTTTTTACATTTTTTATTACTTTAATAATTAAATGTGGTAGCCTCCAACTACCCTTTAACATATCAAAAAATTGATATGTTAAAGGGTAATACCAACTACTAAATTTAGTTGGAGGATTATCCTATGAAAAAAACAAAAAATCAGGTTAAGAGCAGCAAAATTAATTGGAGAAAGTATTTAGAGATTTTTTTAACGATTTTGTTAGAGATTTTTTTAACGAGTTTATCAAATCCAAAAATATCTTCTCCTATTCCAATATTTCAACCGAATTCTAAGTTGGAACAAAATTTTAGGAAAAAAGAAAATATAGATACAAACTTCGAAGTAATTAGAGACAGAGAAGTTATAAGAATTAAGTATCGAAAGTTAAAAATTACAGAGTATAAAAACGATGTAAATTAAAATGGGAGGATCAAAAATCCTCCCATTTTTCTTAAGTTGATGGGTATGGACGCTTGGCCTTTATAATAACTATTTTAAAAAGATTCCTTACATCATATCTCTATACTTTTTAAATGTTGGCTTAGTTATATTATATTTCTTTAATATATCAACTTGCTTCATCTGCCTTTGATTGAATAGCTCTATATCCTTTTTTAGTTTCTCCAGTTGCTCTCCTTTAATTTTGTTATCAGCACCAAATTTAACACCCTTCTCCATAGCTTTAGCTCTACCTTCTGCCGTCCTCTTGACAATCTTATTTCTCTCTTCCTCAGCTAGCAGTAACATTATTTCTATAACACCTTTAACTGAGCTTGAATTAGTTTATCCGTAAAGCTTTTATTATCTTTTTTCAAGTTCTCAATATACATCTGAAATACTGCTGAATCTAATACAACTATATCTATTCCCTTTTCTATTAACTCTAGAATAAGGCTCATAGTCTCATCTTTATTTCTACCTAGCCTGTCTATTTCTTTAATAACAAGTATATCTCCAAATCTTAACATCTGTCTTAATGTATCAAGTCCTTCTCTGTGAAGAGTCGTCCCTGTATATTTATCAACTTGTATTGCTCTGGGGTTTACACCGTAATCTTCTAATGCTTTCAACTGTCTATCTAAATTCTGATGTCTAGTACTAACTCTTGCATATCCGTACATCATTTTAATCACTCCTTTATCTCTTAACTATTTACATATTACCATATAATCTTATAAAGGTAAAATTATATTTAATATAAAGGTTTACTTTAGATAAATTATTACAAAAAGTATAACACTTTATCTTTTAAATTCTCTTGAACTCAAAGGTAAATATATTATAACTTACTTTACTTTTTGAAATTAAAAAAGTTCGCTATTTTAGGGGTAGCTCTGTTAGAATTTAAAATTTTCAAAATCTTGGTTTTTATTTTTTTTCTAAAAAATCAATATATCTAGATATAAATACTAAAAAGTTTCTTTTCAATGTTTTATTATTATCTATTTTTTCTAACATTTCACCAATAGTTAATTTCTCATATATAGTTTCTTTTTGAAATTTTAGCAAACAACTATCAGTAAAATTTTTATATTGGTGTTCATCTAAAACATTTTTAATTAAATTCATTTTTTTTACAAAATCTTGAATATCGTTATCTTCTAATTCTATAAGGTCATTTTCAATGTTTTTTTCTTTCCAAAAAACATACTATAATAAAAATAATAAAAACCGTAATTGTTGTGATTATAGTATGTTTATTATATATATATAGATAAATTTTAGAACCTAAAAATGCAGAGCTCACTATAAGTATAACGAATAGAATATTTATGAACTCATAAATGAAGTAAAGAAGAATAAATTCGATAAATTTATTTTCAGTTATGTAAATTTTTCTTAAAATTTTCTTCAACTTTTGATTATCATTAGATACATAAATTTCTCTAAATTTTATTCTAATGTCATTGTTTATTCTATTTTTTATTATTTTTGAAGTTTTAAAAAAATAAAATAAACTTTCAAATAAAATTATAAATAATGTTGTTTTTATATTTAAAATTGCTAATAATGTTTCGTTTTTTTCCTTTATAAAAAAAGCTAATAAAAATCCAATAGAAATATAAAATAACTTTTTAAAAATTATAAAAAATAATATCATTTTCATCACCATCTAAATTATTTGTAGTTTAAAAAAGGCAAGGATCACTCCTTGCCTTTTCCGTAAAAGTTGGTCATCTTTTACTTGATACTTAGCTTGTTGTCTCACTTAGTAAGTATTTTTACATAGTAAGAAGAAAATTATTAGGAATATTAATTTCAAAGAGTACACCCCCTTTCTAAAAGATTGGGTATAAACAATTTTCATTACTAAAGCTCAGTATCTAGGAATTATAATATCATTTATTGCAAAAAATAAAAAGAGGTTTAAGCTCGACCAAAAGCAAAAACCTCTTTATCAGTGTTCTCTTTATATAATATTCCTGATTGAATTATAATTCTTTTTTGTTGAAATGTCAAACAAGATCAATAGAAATTAAATAAATTGCTTTTCTATCTATTCCAACCTCCTATACATTTTTTCTTTATATGTAGCGAACACACATCTCATAACTAGGTTTTATTCTCTCTTTCAACTAATTTTTAAATGATACCGAAATATTAACTACAAAATTTTCAATTTCTAAGTTATATTCAATTATTTTAATATTTTAGTTTTAGATATATCGGCATTACTAAAATATTAGAATTATTGTATTATAGTTATTATTTTGATTATGTTGTTTTTTAAACCTCTTTCAAAGCCTTATAATTTAATAGACGCTACATTTTTCCGTCGTTTTTCGTTTTTTAACTATTTTTAGAGAACTTTATTGCTAAGGCTCGGCTTATATCATTTGTATCTTTTTTTATTTAAAGTAGACGAACCGTCTACCTACAAAATAAAAGGATATTTTTCAACTACTACTTTTTATTAAAAAATTTTTTCTTCAAACTTTTTTCATATAATGAGTTGTCTAAGTTAATATAAAAAGTGTTATAAGTATAATTTAATCCCCCCCAAAGAAGAACCTCTACCTCCCCCCCAGAGGTTCTTTCTATTTTTTGAAAACCATGTTATACTTAACTGAAACAATTATCAGCTCTGATATTGTGATTAAGTACTTATGGAAAGAATGGTCTAGTCTATGCCATTCTTTTTTTATTGGTTTCTTTTATATTGAATCATTCCTATCTTATCAATTTGTGAACCTCTTTTAATATTAATGTAGACGAACCGTCTCGTAAAAAATTTATATTTGAAGAACGCACCTCTGTAAACTAGGTATATCTTCTCTCTTCTACAAAATTTTAACCTTGCAAATGTAACATCAGTTTCAATTCTTTCAGTTTTAAAACTATATTCAACTTTATCAGCATTTTTAATTTTCAACACTCAAGTATTATTAGTATAATACAACATTCTTTCATATATTTAAAATCTAAAGCATACAACCACTGGAAACGCCTCACAAAGCCAATATTTATCCAACACGCTACATTTTTGTAACGCTTTCTTAAAAACTACATCAATTTCAACTTGTATTCAATACGGATATTTTAATGGTCCTTTCTCATTCAGTCACTTTAAAAGGTGTTTATAAGCACTTTAACTTTTTAGGTATTTTAATCATAGAATAATTAGATTATTGTTTTATGGGGTCTCGACGATAACAATGGTAGAAACTTTAAAAAAATATTTCTTGATTCTATTGACTTAAACGAAGAAAAAGTGACTTTTTTCGGAAAAAACGAACCGTCTCATAAAAAATTTATATTTGAAGAACGCACCTTCGTAAACTAGGTATATCTTCTCTCTCCTACAAAATTTCAAACTTAAAACTGAAATAACAGTTCCAATTCTTTCAACTTCTAAGGTATATTCAAACTTTTTAGCATTTTTAGTTTTTGGAATTTAGGAATTACTGGAATATTGGAACAACTACCGTATAGTCATAATTTTAATTATATTTTTTTCACAACCCCTCGCAAACCCAGTGTTTCTTCTACACGCCACATTTTCTACTCCTTTTTACAAAAGGTTTATCAAAGCCTTATAAAATCCAACACGGGACAAAAATGTCCCGCTTTATTATTTAAAACTTCTAAACCCCTTTTGTAAGTACTTTAACTTTTTAGGTATATTCACATTGCCATTCCAATGAGCACAAAGCTGGCTACCTTATATCACCTCGTATGGCACTGATTCTGTTATATCAACTCTCTCTCCAAGTCCACTATAACGCAAATATATCCCTTTGATCATAACACTTAGAAAGAACTCTCTTTGATGAATTTCAACGATTATTTGATTATCAATTTTATATTCTAATGAGTTTCTCATAGTTGGAAGTATGTTATTGATTCCTTTAGAAACGTCAGATGATAACTTACTTCTTTTTCACGAAGACATGAGAATTCTCCATACTCTGTAAATAAATATAGATTCACGATTCTACCTTAAAAGAATAATGCTTTTATAGGTTTTCTAGTTTCATCTAAATTGTTACAAATCTTAAAAACATCAGCACGCTTTATTCATTCAACCACATTATAAGCTATCAAGAATGAAGTCAGAATGTTTATTCAATCAATGCAATCATTTTAAATCAACTCAACGAGATTGTGTATTGTCCAACAATGAAATTATAGCTATATCGATTAATATCTTTTTAATAATAACAACTTTTCCAAAGATTGCACTAATTTTTTTATATAAACCAGTTTAACTTAATCTGAATATTAAACAAAACCTTTATAATCATCAACATGGATACAAAGCATTACATTGGTAAAATAAAATCTACCTCCATATATAGTCTGTACAATGAGACGATTCGTCCACCTTTATAAATGAAAAGGGAAATAATAACCCACCACTTTCAACATAATAATCGGAGAGGTATTACGTTACCTCTCCTTACTGGCTATACATTTATAAACCTTCTTATATTGTAATGCTTTATAATCAATTATACATCTTAATTTCTCTAGTTTGATATAATCTTTATAGTTCTTTTAGAAATCCAAAGTTATTAACAGAATTGAAAAATAATATAGAAATTTATATATCATTTTCCAATTTCTCACTATTCATTGGACAAATAAATTCTATTAAAAATACATTATAAACCTTTGATTTTATTAGGTTTTTTGATTCTTTTTTTACAACTTTTTTTGATGTTTTTCCCCCTTGTTAATGGGGGAAAATAGGCATTTTTTGTTGTAAAGTTTTTTACCCTTTTCTAGCTTTATTTATTCTATCCCAATCTTTATAATTTCCTCTAAATTCAACCATAGCTTTCAAAATACTTTTAAGGTACTTTGTTACACTTGCTTTACTCTCAAAATCAAGAAAACTTTCTTTCCTGTAATTTTCTAACCATTTATTTTTCGTTTGTTTCATTCTAATATAATCAAATACACCATCAAAAACTCTTTTTGTCAGAAATAATTCGTGATTATAATTTACAAAAGCCTTAAAATTAGAGTATTTATTTTCTTTTTTGGCTTTCTCAATTCTTTCGCATATGATTTTCACATATAATTCTTCTAACTTTTCAAAATGATTCAAAGAGTTTTTTAATTTAATTTCAACAGCTTTTAAAGTTTCCAATTCATTAAGCTTTGAAACCCTTTTCACTCTTATTTCCGTTCGTGTATTATATTCATAACTCGGCTCAACCTTGTGTTTATCATAAATACATAACTCTATATTCCTATTCTTAAGCAGGTAACTTCTTGTTTTTTGATCAAATAAATTTTTAGTTTCTAAAACTTGTATCTCTTTTAGCTCTATGGCAAAAAGTCCAATTATTATGTTTGAAATCTTTTTATTTCCTTCAAAATTTTTAAAACTGTCAATGCATATATCTATTCTTTTGTTAACATATTGTGTTACATCAGCTTTTTTCAATACTTTTCTTTTTTCCAGCAAATATTCTTGTAAATTTTTTACTTCCACTTTCCCGTTATGAATATTTAACTTCACTCTCATCAATTCATCTTTTCTACTTAAAATTTTAATTGAATTGTTTTTTTCTAAAGTTTCTAAATTTGTTATGATATTAAGACACTCTGTATCTATACCTGCTTTATCTTTCAACACTAAAATACCTCCACAGAAGTATCAATCCATAATTCCATTTTAAATTATTCAGTTGATACTCTTTTTTATTTTTTTCAAATAAAATTATAGAGAACAAAACCGACTTTATCAAAAAACGGAATACAACTCTATCTGTTATGAGTCCCATCAGGAAAACTTTCAATAACAACGCTAAGGATTTTAGAACATCCATTTAACCTTTGATTCTATTGAGAAAATTGAATATTTGGTGCCGAAGGACAAAAAAACCGACGCTTGGTCAATAGAGTTATCTTTTTTATAATTACAGCAAATTCACTAACGCTAATGGATTAATTTGAAAAAAGAATAACCTTACTTTAATAGTAATAATATATAAGTTTTATAAAAATATATTACATATTTGGAGGTTCTTTATGGAAAATATTGATTTTAATAATATTGAGTTTGCCATTATCATTCAATGTTCAATTGCAAAAAGAAGATGCAGTGGATTCTATTGCGTTCAATCATTTTATGATAAGAAGGGGCATTTTCAAATTATCCAAAAGATAAAAATATAATGTATTTATCTATGGAATGTGGAGGATGCTGCGGAAAAGGAGTTTCAAGCTTACTTGGACATTTTAATAGAAAAATGGTTGATTTTTATAAAATTCCTAAGGATAAGACAGTAGTTCACTTAGCTTCTTGTATGACAAATGATCATCACCATTATGATAGATGTCCTCATCTTGAATACATCAAAGATATCATTGTTAGAAAGCATGGATTTAAAAATATTATAGAAGGTTCTTTTATTTGGTCTGGTTCTGAAGAGTTGCGTGAATCTGGAAAATACAATACTTATTAAAATCAAAAACTAAATTTTTCTCAAGGTACTTTCTATAAACTTTAAATTTATATAACGATTGGAGGGAATTGATATGACTGATGATGATCTTTTATTAAAAGCAAAAAATGGAAATCATGAAGCAATGGAAAAAGTTATAAATCAATACCAAAACTAGTTTATAAAAACAGCCAAAATTTTTTCTTAAGAGGCGGAGAAGGAAATGATTTGGAACAAGAAGGATATATTGGATTAATTAAGGCAATCAAAGCATATAAACCAAATACGGAAGCTACTTTTACTACTTTTGCAAATCTTTGTATCCGGAGACAACTGACTACAACAATCAAAAAGCTAATACAGACAAACATAAAATTTTTAATGATTCTATAATTAAAGATAGTTATTCTGAAAATATTGAAAAAATAGATTATAAAACTCTATCCTTATGTTTTCATACACCAGAAGAGTTGCTTTTAGGAAAAGAGTTAGTTGAACTATTAAATAATTATTTAGATAAAAATTTAAGTGACTTTGAAAAACAAGTTTTTAGTCATTTGATTCAACAAAAAACATATATAGAAATTGCAGACATATTAGGTGATACACCAAAACGTATAGATAATACTATTCAAAGAATTAAAAAAAAGGTGAAAAGATACTTAAACAATAAAAATGAGGTATACTAAAGTATACCTCATCTCTTCATAGGAGGGTTTCCCAAATTTAGTGTAAATTGTAAAAATTGAATATATATATTTTACCTTCTTGGCTATTAATTTGTATAATTAAATTAATAACTGAGGAGGTTTTTTATGGCTAGAAAAAATTCAGAAGTAAATCCACTTGTTAAACAATTAATTGAAGAGAATAAGATTAAATCTGCTAACGACGCTCAAGATTTTATGAAAAATATGTTTAAGGATATGGTTAATATCTTGATGCAAGCTGAGTTTGATGAATCTATTGGATATGATAAATACGACAGAGAATCAAGCGCCAACACTACCAACAGTAGAAATGGATACAATTCTAAGCAAGTTAATACTTCTCTTGGAAAAGTTCAAGTTGATATTCCTAGAGATAGGGAAGGTCAATTTGAACCAACAATTGTTCCCAAATATTCTAGAGATATTTCTGATATTGAAGATAAAATTATCTCTATGTATGGGCGTGGAATGACTATTTCTGAGATTAATGCTCATCTTGAAGAGATTTATGGATTGACGTTCTCAGCGTCGCAGATTAGTAGAATTACTGATAAGGTTTTTGAAGAGATAGATACTTGGAAAAATAGGCCATTACAAAAATGTTATCCTTTTGTTTTCATGGATGCAATACATTTCAATATTAAAAGTAATGGTAAAGTTTCAAATAGAGCTGCATATGTTGTTTTAGGAATAGACCTAGAAGGAAAAAAGGATATTTTGAGTATTGTAATAGGAGAGAATGAAAGTTCTAAATTTTGGTTAAAAGTTGTAGACGAATTAAGATCTAGAGGGGTTGAGGATATTTTTACTGTGTCTATTGATGGTTTAAAAGGATTTGGTGACGCAATCTCAACTATTTTTCCAGAGGCTCAAATACAACGTTGTATGGTACATCAAATTAGAAATACATTAAGATTTATGAATTATCAAGATAGAAAAAGCTACGCCCAACAACTTAAAAATATTTACAATGTTACTAATGCGGAATCAGCATTTCAAGCTTTGGAAGCTTTGTAAAAATGACCTTCCTGAATTTGCGCCAGCTCTTAGAAGTTGGTATACTAATTGGAATGAGTTATCGCTTTTTTTCAACTTTCCTATGGAAATTAGAAAGATGATCTATACAACAAATATAATTGAAAGTTTAAATAGCCAATTTAGAAAAGTTAGTAATTCTAGATCTATTTACCCTAGTGAAGATGCTTTATTAAAGATTCTTTATCTTTCTAGTAAAAATATTATGAAAAAATGGAATCAAAAAAATTAGAGGTTGGGAAGGAATCTTAAGAATGTTATCAATAGAGTATGAAGGTCGTTTAGAGAAATATTTGAAATAAAAAAAGCTATCTTATCAATAAGTACCTTTAAAAGTACCCAAGTTAAGATAGCCTATTTGGACATTTAAAATTTGATAGCTAAGAAGTTAATTTACACTAAATTTGGTATACTCCCTCTTTATGTTGTAGCATAGTTCCCCATTACTATGCAAAAAAAAGTATCCAGTCTCTTTCTTATTTTCCTATTAAAGGAAATCCAAGTTGGGATGTTGTAGTTAGTTATAAAAAAGGAACTTACTTGTCAAAGGCCTGTAAAACTTTTATTGAATTAACTAAGACATATTTTAATTTTACACTTGATATTTAAAACTTAACTCTGAAATAATATATAAATTAAATATATTTATCTATTCAATATACAAAAAAAGTTGCAGCTTTAAGCTGCAACTTTTAATAATCAAACTGTCTATAATATCTTCTAATATCTAGAGAGTGTTTTGTATTATCTTCAAAATGAAACGCCAATCGATCAACCAAAACTGTTGATGCAATTGTTGGTGCTATTATCCAACGATATTTTTCATCTATTCCGTTTAATTTAAAATCTAATGTATCAATAATACTTAATTTTTTGTATATTTCTTCAAAAACTTTTCAGCTCTATCATCTAAAACTCTTGTTTTTCCAGAACCTTTAACTAAAAATACACAAGTATCTTCCTCTACTATTTCTAAAGTTCCATGGAAAAATTCTGAACTTGTAACAGACTTTGTTTTTAACCATTGCATCTCTTCTAACAAACACATTGAGAATAGATACGTCTCACCCCACACTTCACCACCACCAATCCAAATCATATATGGCTCTTTATAATACTGTTTTGCCATTTCTTTTGCTTGAGGATCAAATTGTAATTTTGCCTCTAATAAATTTTCTGGTAGTAATAATAACTGATTTCCAAAATCATTATAATCTAAAAACTCTCCTCTATTTGACAAAATTTTAAAAAATAACCAAAATAATAGCATATACTCATACTCTACACCATTTTCATGTCTCATTGGAATTACATAATTAGAATTTTTAGCTAAAGGAGATTCTAAATTTTTTGTACAAGATATAACTCTTATCCCCATCTCTTTATATTTTTTAGCCATTTCAACTGTTTCTTTTGTATCTCCTGATTTTGACAAAGTTATTATTAATGATTTTTCTGTTAAAGCCTTATGTCCTCTTACAATTAACTCCGCTGCTTGTTCTACATAAACAGGTAGTTCTGTAAGTTGCTTTGCAATCTCTCCCATTGCCATTAAAGGTGCTAAACTACCACCAACTGCTGTAAAGAATATATTTGAAAATCCATCTTTTGTAACTATATTAGCAATTTCTTCTGCTATTGGTTTAGCCTCCCCTATTAGTTTAGCACTATTTCTATACTCCTCCTCTTTAAATTTTAACATTTCAGAATATTTTGACATAATTACCCTCCATTTATATTTATATTTTACTTTTTAAAACTAAATCAAAATCTGTAAAAGACCTTTTTTCTACATTAATTTTCTTTTCTTGAGCTATTTTATAGCTTAATATTTGAATTGGAATAATATATAACAAAGTTAAAAAATTTGGATTTACATCTTTTGATACATTCAAATTTATTGTTTGATTATCTTTATTCTTACTATTTGTTATAATTGTTGAAAATCCAATATAGTTTTCCATATATTTTTTTAAAGTATGTAATCTTTTTGACAATGTAATATTTAAGTCTAAATCTAAATAAAATATGGCATTTGAATTATTAGCTTCTAAATATGGTCCATGCATGTATGCTTCAAGTTCATGACCTGTTGATGGACATCTAACTACTTCTGTAAATTTAGTTTCGAACTCTTTTGTAATACCATAATTTGCCCCATAACCTAAACATATAAATCTATTTATCTCTCTTAAAATTTCTTTATTTTTTTCAAAGTATAAATTAGTATTTTCAATAACTGTGTTTATATTGCCAATCAAATATTCCAACTCTTCAAAATATTTAAAATGTTGATTTTTTAAATTTATTCCCAATAAGAATAAATTTAAAACAGTTCCACTAAAACCTTTAGTTACAAATCCTACATTTTCTATACCTATATTTAAATCTAAAATATATTGTGAATATTTTGTTATTGGACTTTCTAAGTTGTTTGTTACTATTATTACTGGTTTTTTTAATACTTCAGCTATTTTTTTAGTAGCATTTATTGTTGAAGTGCTTTTTCCACTTTGAGATATTACAATAATCAAATCTAAATCTAAATCTATTTTTTCATAATCATAAAAATAAATGGTTCCTCTATAAAAACTTTAGCTTCTAATATATCTTGTAAAAATATTTGACTGTAATTGCCGCATTAATAGAAGAACCTGTAGCTAAAATTAAAATTCTTTAATTTTATAGTCTTTTAAATCTTTTAAAATATGTTTATTTTTATCTTGAAAATTTAATAAAATATTTGTTAAAGTATTCTTTTCATCATGTATATTGCTTAACATAGTTTCCATAAATGTACCTCTTAAAAGAACCCAACTAAAGTTCCAAAAATTCCAAATATTGCCATTCCTAAAAGTATTGTTATTGGTTTAACATTTTTATTTAATAAATAATACACAATACCAAACATTCCTAATTTTAAAATACCAGGCATTATATCATCTAAAATACTTTGGACTTCTATTGTTGAACCTCCAGCTTTAAAAGCTAATGGTGTTGAAATATCTACCATTCTTGCTGTCATTCCTCCAATAACAATTAATCCTAATATAGTTGCTCCGTAAGTAACTTTCTCAACTGCTCCTGATTTTTCAAGTTTAGTTAAAAAGTCTACCCCCAATTTATACCCTAACTTTATAAAAAGATATCTTATAATTATATGTGGAATATTAAATACCAATAGAAATAGAATTGGACCTAATATATTTCCTTGTAATGAAAGAGCTGTTCCTATTCCTGTAGCAATTAATCTTAAAGTTCCCCAAAAGAAAGAATCTCCTATCCCTGATAATGGACCCATTAATGCTGTTTTTATTCCATTTATTGAGTTTTCATCAAATTTTCCATCTTTTTTATTTTCCTCTTCAAGAACTACTGATATTCCTAACATTAAAGTTACAATCCAAGGAGTCATATTAAAAAACTCTAGATGACGTTTCAAAGCTTTTTTTAATTCTAAATGATTATTTGTATATATTTTTTTTAATATTGGTGCTATTGCATATGCATATGCTAAGTTCATTTGTCTTTCATAATTCCATGAGAATTCCATTTGAAAAGATCTCCAAAATATCTTATTCAAATCTTTTTGCGTAATATCTTTCTCATCTTTTTTATTAGAAATCATCATCACCATCTCCTTTCTCACTTAAGTTTCCACTTTCTACTAACTGTCTTTGTGACATTGGATTTACTGTTATTAATGCTATTAAAGCACCAAATATTGCAATTCCTGTCAATGGGATTTCTGTATAAATTGCAATGGCAAAGCCAACGAAAAAATATGGTAAAACTTTTTATTTATAAGAAGTTTTGCTAACATTGCAAATCCAAGAGTTGGAATTAATCCAGTTGTTATTGCTAACCCTTTATGAATAAATTCTGGTATTGCCTGTAAAACCAAAGATACTGCATTACTTCCTAATAAATATGAAAAGAATACTATTATCGCCAACATCAAAGATAAACCAAATCCAGATATTAAATGCATACGCTCTATTCCTTTTATATTACACTCATCTGCATATTCATCAGCTTTGTGACCTAATATTGGTATAACAACTCCTAGATACGCATTTTTTAAAATTAAAGTAAATGTTGCAATTGGTAAAGCCAGTAATAAAGCTGTCTCTGCACCAGCACCTGAAGATATTGCAAAGGCAACTCCTAATATTCCTCCAGTTACTACATCTGGTGGAATTGCTCCTCAATAGCAAAAGATCCAATAAAAGCTAACTCAATGTAGCTCCCATTATCAATCCCATTTTTAAATCTCCCATTACTAACCCAGTTAAAAATCCAGTTACTATTGGTCTTGATATTAAGCTTGTTCCTAAGGCATAATCACATTGAGCTATAAAGCTACTAATGCTAATAAAAACGCTTGCATCATATCTATCCTCCCCTTTTCTATCTATATAAAACTTTATTATCATTAGCTACTTGTCTAATTTCAATCTCAATCCCCAAACTTTGAAGTTCTTTTAAAAGGTTTTCTTCTTCTTCTAATAGATTTACTGCTTTTGATATATTTCTGCTATTTTCTCTCGCTTTAACTCCTCCTAGATTTATTTGTTTTATGTTACCTACCTCACTGGCTATTTTATAAGCATCCTCAACAGATTCTACA
>NZ_JANIBO010000005.1 GCF_024506395.1 Cetobacterium sp. NK01 | reverse complement strand
CAAATCACCGCTCCTTTAATTAATTATTGACTTTTTTTTTTAGCTATTATATCATAATATCAATAAATACTGAAATAGTAATTTATAAAAGGAGTTAAAATAATGGAGAAAGAAATAAAAATTTTAAAGGCTCTAGCTCATCCTTTGAGACTTGATATTATAAAACTATTGGTTAATAATGAAAATTTGTGTGTTTGTAAAATTCAAGAAGCTTTTAATATAGGACAATCTAATTTATCTCAACATTTAAGGTTATTAAAAGACGCTAATATATTAATAGCAGAAAAAAATGGTGGATGGGTACACTATAGTTTAAAAGATAAAAAAATTATTAAACTATTAGAATTATTAGATACGTTCTAATGATTAATCTTGTAAAAGAGCTAAAACTTAGCTCTTTTTTTTATCTTTATATATAACTGGAATTTGTATCTCTGTTATATATTCATTTACATCTTCTGTGGTATGAATATCCACATGAAAAATTTCAAAAATATCGCCTATTACTTCTAAATTATTTTCTATAATAAATTCCTTTGCTTTTATATAATATTTATAATTTTCAGAATAATATCCTTTATAAAAAATTGAAACATACTCTCCTTTTTCAATGTAATCTCCTTCCTCTGTTCCTTCATTATTTATGACAAAAATTTCCTCATAGGTATCATATTTATTTTGAAAAAAATTTTCCCTACTTAAAGTTCCACCAAATTCATTTTCTGTAAATAAAAAATCATTTTCCGAAAGTGTTTTTATACTCAAAAGTTTAATTTTAAAATCGATATCTCCATCTTCTTTAATTTGTCCTTTAGATTTTATAATTCTTCTTTTAGAAATAGATTTTAGCTGAGGAATTCCAAAAATTACATCATTTTTAAAATATTCTAAATTTAATTTCTTTATTAAAAGTTCCTCTTTTAATCTATTAAATTTTTCTAATTCTTTTTTTACAATTTGTAACTGCGAATCTAAAATTTTTTCTGTTGAATTAATGCTTCTCGTTTCTAAAAAACCTTTTATATCTTCTAATCCAAGACCAAGACCTCTTAAATTTCTTATATTGTTTAATTTCCAAATTTGTTCACTTGAATAATATCTATAACCACTTTCTTTTTTTAAGGCTGGTTTTAAAAGATTTATTTTTTCATAATGCCTTAAAGTATCAACGCTTATATTATAAATTTTACTTATTTCTCCTATTGAATAATACTTTTTCATAAACTCACCTCATATTAATTATACATTATTTTTTTATTTTATTAAAGAGTTGACTCTAGAACAATTCTAGAGTTTATAATATATAAGGAGGCGATTATTATGCAAAAAAAATTACTAAATGATAATCTTTTTAAACTTATTTTTAAATATGGAGTTCCATCCATTCTGACCATGTGGATCTTCTCTTTGTATACCATAGTTGATGGAATTTTTATAGGAAAATTTCTTGGTGCTAAAAGTTTAGCTGCTGTAAATATTGTTATGCCATACGTTAATTTTTCTTTTGCAATTGGTATAATGGTTGCTGTCGGAAGTTCAACTATGATAGCTATTCAGCTTGGTGCTGGAGAAGATTCAAAAGCACTAAAATCTTATAGTATATCTTTACAATTATTTATGGTATTTAGTTCTCTTTTAAGTTTAGTTGGAATTTTTTTTCCTGAAAAAGTTGTTAAAATTTTAGGTGCAAATGATATTATTTTAGAAGAAGCTAGCACTTATCTATTTTACTTATCATTCTTTACTCTTTTTTATATGTTATCTTATGGTTTTGAAAGTTTCGTAAGAATAGAAGGAAGCCCTAATTATTCTTTACTTTGTATATTGGGTGGAGCTATTATGAATATTGTTTTAGATTATTTTTTAATAGTTATACTGGATATGGGAATTAAGGGAGCAGCTATTGCTACAGGTACAGCCCAAATGACAACTGCTTTAATGCTAGGATATTTTTTACTATTTAAAGCAAAAAAATTAAAATACAATTTCACTAAATTTAATTTAAAAACAGTAAGATCTATTTTATATAATGGGTCTTCAGAATTTTTAACTGAAATGGCAACTGGTGTAGTTATTATGGCATTCAATATAAACATAATGGCTATAATTGGAAATGATGGTATATCTGCTTTTAGTGTTATTAGTTATATTTCTACTTTAGTTACAATGACTATGATTGGTTTTTCTCAAGGATTACAGCCTATTATTAGCTTTAATTATGGTGCCCAATCTAATAAAAGAGTTCTAAAAATTTTAAAAATAGGAACAATTACTGTTTTTTCTTTAGGTATTTTCTTTTTCTTTCTAATAAATATATTTTCTAATGAACTTGTTTCTATTTTTATAAAAGAAAATAAAGAACTTTTTACCTTAACCAAAGAAGCCGTTATATATTATAGTTTTACTTATATATTAATGGGAATAAATATAATTATTAGTTCGTATTTTACAGCTGTTGAAGATGCTTTTATTTCTAGTATTTTAAGTGTTTTAAGAGGTCTTATTTTTATTAATATTTTATTATTTCTTTTACCAGGAATATTTAATACTAAGGGAATCTGGTTATCAGCTCCTGTAAACGAACTTATAATGCTTATAATTTCATCTATATTTTTTATTAAAAATGGATATAAAAAAATTATTCAGTAATATTATTCATTATCATATTAAAAGTCGCTAAATTAATATTAGCGACTTTTTTTATTTTTTATACAATTAGGATATATATAATATATATCCTAATAAAGAAATCTATCCTTAATTTGTTTATTTTTATAATACTAAAATACAATTGTGTTATATAAAAATAATATAAAAAGCTAACATATATATATTTTATGTCCTAAATTATTTTTGTATATTTGTCTTTTTGTAAAACTGAGGACTATACTTACAATTAGTTCTATATACAAATTTTCAGGAGGTTATATATGTTTGAGTACACATTTAATATGAGTGAGACTTTGGCAGTAGCTGTAATTTTGTTAATTATTGGTCGATGGATTAAGAAAAAAGTATTTTTTTTTGACAAATACTTTATTCCTGCTCCAGTGATTGGTGGTGTAATTTTCTCAATATTTACATTAATTGGAAAAAATACTGAAACTTTTGTATTCTCATTTGAAGGAGAATTGAAAAATCTATTAATGATTGCATTTTTTACAACAATTGGATTTTTGGCGAGTCTTAAACTTTTAAAAAAAGGAGGAATTCAAGTTTTAATTTTTTTAGGAGCTGCTAGTGGATTGGTAATTATACAAAATTTTATTGGAATTCATTTAGCTAAATTTTTTCATTTAAATCCTCTACTTGGAATTGCTGCTGGATCAATTCCTCTAACTGGTGGTCATGGAACTTCTGGAGCATTTGGTCCTGTTCTCGAAGCTGCTGGAGCAACTGGAGCTATGTCAGTAGCTATTGCTTCTGCTACTTTTGGATTAGTTGCAGGATGTCTAATAGGTGGACCCGTTGGAAAAAGATTAATGATAAAATATAATTTAATTGGACATAAAGAAGAGGAATTTATAACTGAAGGCAACACAAAAAAAATTGATATAAAAAAAGAAAATATTACAGAGGAATCTATTTTTAAAGCTATTGTTTTAATTGTTGTATCTATGGGAGTTGGAGGAATTATAAATAGTTTAGCTAAAAAAATTGGTATTGTTTTACCTACATATATTGGTCCAATGCTTATAGCTGCATTTATAAGAAATATTGTTGATTCTAAAGGTGGTGAACTGCCACTTCATACTGTTAATATTATAGGTAATATTGCTCTTCAACTTTTTTTAGCAATGGCCTTAATGTCAATGAGATTATGGGAACTAGCTGCACTTGCTGTACCATTGGTTGTCATTTTGCTAATTCAAACACTTGTAATGGCTTTATATGCTTATTTCATAACTTTTAGAGCTATGGGAAAAGATTATGATGCTGCTGTTATTGCCACTGGTCATTGTGGATTCGGTATGGGAGCAACTCCTAATGCTATGGCAAATATGGAATCTTTTACTGCTGCTAATGGTCCATCTCCAACAGCATTTTTCGTTTTACCTTTAGTGGGAGCTTTATTTATAGATTTTGTAAATGCTTCTATTATAACCGTTTTTATGAATATATTTGGATAATAAGATAATTAATAAGACTGAGTCTAAAGCTAAAAATTTTATAAAAAATTTTTGTTTTTGAGTCAGTCTTTTATTTTATATTTCTTTGAAATTTAAATCTTTGTTTTTTATAAATAAAATGTTAAAATAAAAATAAGTCCATTAAAAAAGGAGAGAATATATGAATAAAGAAATAAGTATTAAAAAAATTAAATTTGATGCTGAAGAATCTTATAGATTAGGTGATTTTTTCTGCTCAGAAGCAATAGTTAATTCTATTAGAAATAACATTGCTCCTGAAATGCCTGAGGCTTTAATCGCTGCAGCTTCTGGTTTTCCTGTTGGAATTGGAAAATCAAAATGTGTTTGTGGAGCAGTTAGTGGAGGAGTAATGGTTATTAGTTATTTTTTTGGAAGAACTAAGGGTGGAGATACTAAAGTTAATAAAAATCTTGAACTTACTTATGAACTTCAAGAAGAATTTAAAAAAAATCATAAAGTTTTATGTTGTAAAATTTTAACTCATGGAATGGATATGGGAGCAAAGGAACATAAAAATCAGTGCGTTTCTTTTACTGGAGAGGTTGCTGAAGCTGCTGCTATAATTATCGCTAGAGAATTAGGTTTAAAAATTATTGATTAAATAAAAAAATAGGTGGATAATTTAGACCACCTATTTTTTTATTTAAAAATTTTTAATTATTTCTTCTGTTAACTCTTCAAGTAATTTTTTACCTAAAATTATTGCATCTTTATAATCTCTCACAGATGCATATGTATAATGTGTATGAATATATCTTGTAGGAATTCCAATTACAACTGTTGGAATACTTTTATCAGCTATATGATATTTAGCACCATTTGTACTTCCGCCACTTCTTGCTATAACTTGAAAAGGTATATTATTTTTCTTAGCTATATTTTTTACAAATGTTTGAACTTTTGGATTTGAAACCATTCCTGCATCTAAAACTCTTAATTGTATGCCTTTTCCCAAAGCTCCTTTTGATGAAAAATTATCTTTAAAAGTGTCATCTGCTGGTGATCCCTCAAAAATAATAGCAAAATCTGGCTTTATTTTATTTGCAGCAACTTGAGCACCTCTTAACCCAACTTCTTCTTGAGAACTTATAACTCCTATTGGATTAACTCTTAATTCGTTATAATTTAATTCTTTTAAAATCTCCATTACAATAGCGCAACCTAGTCTATTATCAAAAGCCTTTCCTCTAACTACATCTATTTTTTGATCATAAGAAAATACTACATCCGGAGTTATAGGATTTCCTACTTCTATGCCATATAACTCTGTTGTTTCTTCATACGAACTAGTTCCAATATCTATAACTAATTCTTCTATTTTAGGTAATCTTTGCTTTTCTTCTACTGTCATAAAATGAGGTGGCTTAGATGATACTACTCCTTTTATATACTCATTTTTAAAATTTTTTATAATAACTGAATGAGCAGGAATATTTGTAATATGCCATCCTCCTAGAGGTAAGAAAGTTATAGTTCCATTAGCTTTAATACCTTCAACCATAAATCCAACCTCATCGCTATGGCTATCTAAAGCTACTATTGGATAATTATTTTCTTTATTATTTTTTATATAAAGATTATTTATAGAGTCGCCTTCACAATTAAAATTTTTCATGTTATTTTTAATAAAAGCAGTAACCTCATATTCATGGCCTGGTGCTCCATGTAAATTTGATAAATTTTCTAATAATTTAATTTTATTCATTTCCCCTCCCAAAATTAAAACATTCTTTAAAAACTTTTAACTATTTTATCATACTTTAACTTTTTTTTACTAAATTAATATTTTTGATTTAAATTTTTTGATGCTCCTGCAGTTTCCATTTCTAAAGAAGAGCATGATGTAATCCCTAAAAGTAAGAATCCAAGTACTAAAATTATCTTTAAATTTTTCATAGAATACCTCCTTAATTTATATAAATAAACTACTAAAAAATAAAAAAACTTCCTTCTGGGGAAAAGGAAGTTTTTTATAACACGGGGGAGTGTTAAAATAAAAAGATTTAAATAAATTTTTTGGGGGGTATTAAATTTACTTAATCATCGGTTTAAATTAATAATACCATATCCGAACTAGTATGTCAAATGTGTTTTTTATACGAAGCATTACACTTTTATTTCGTTTTATTAATGATCGATATTGCTTTTTTTAAGAACAAAGTATGATTTCCCAGCTTTATATATTTATTCTCAATAAAGAATTTTCATTTTCTATTTCGATTCCCTTAACTCCAAATTTTAAAATTCGTTTCTTAAATTCTTTAGTTATATAAAAAGCGTCGTCAAAATGCATAGGAACCATTATTTTAGGTCTAAGTTTTTCAGCAAAATATTCTCCTCCTAAATAACAAAATTCTTCTAACCTAGGATCAACTGGGAAAAAGGCAATATCTATATTTTTATTCACTGAAATATTTAAAATTATATTTTGATAAAGTTCTTTCATATATCTCTCTTCATCCTCAGTGTCATCTTTCCAATACCACCAATTCAAATCTCCTGCATGAAATATCTTAGTATTATCAATTTCTACTAAAAAAGAAACTCCTAAATCAGTAGATCCATAGGCTTCTACTTTTATTGTTTCTATTTCTAATTTTTCTTTTTCTTTAATCAAATGATATTTTTTTGGTTTTTCATTAAAAATAATATCATCGCTTAAAATATACTCAATATCCTCTTTTTTATTTTTCCAAGAAAAAATATCTTTATTAAAATGATCATAATGACTATGAGATGAAAATACAAGTACTTTCTTTTCAGTATTATATATTTTCTCTTCTAAAAATAGTATATTTTCTTGTGATTTTTTTGAATTTTTAAAATAATCAAATACTATTAAATAATTTTTAGTTTCTAATAAAAATCCACTATGATAAATATAATATACTTTTAAATCTTTCACTCAATCATCTCCCTAATAATTCAAATTTTTTAATAAATAAAAAAGGAGAATACCATCTCCTTTTTATCTATTTTCTAGGCGGAATAACTTCTAACCAATATCCATCTGGATCATTTATAAAATAAATTCCCATACTTGTATTCTCATAACAAATACATCCCATTTCTCCATGTTTTTTATGAGCAGCCTCATAGTCATCTGTTACAAAAGCTAGGTGAAACTCCTCATCTCCCAAATCATACGCTTCTTCCCTATCTCTTAACCATGTTAATTCAATAGTAAAATTTGTTTCATTATCCCCCATATAAACTAATATATAACTACCATCTTCAGCTTCTTTTCTTCTTACCTCTTTCAATCCTAGAGCTTCTTTATAAAACTCTATACTTTTTTCAAGATTTAAAACATTAATATTAAAATGATTAAAAACAAACTTCATTAATATTCCTCCCTAAAATATAATTATCTAAATAATACATTAATTTAACTTTAATTGTCAATATTCATATTAAAAATAGAGCTTAGATATCTAGTTTATATCTAAGCTCTACTATATATTTATATATTTTAGCAAGCTTTATCTTGCTCTTCCATTCTTTTTTCTATTGACTCTTGCTTTAATCCAAGTATAACTAAATCCAATAATTCATCCATTGTATAACCTTTTAATTTTTCTTTTAGCTTCTCTTCTCTTTCTTTATGGTTCAATTCTACCTCCATTAAATATAAAAAATTCAATTTTTGTATACATTAATAATATCAAATTTTTCCAACTAATGTAAATATATAAAATAAATGATTTTTAAAAAAATTATTCTTATAATGAATTTTATAAATATTTTTATTAATTTATTTTTATTATAATTAATTTTATAAAAAATTAAAAAAAGAGAATGTATAAATGACTATGATATTTAAAGAGAAAGGAAGAAACAAAAAAAATTGTATAGATATAGTAAATAATTTCATGCAATAAATATTGAACATTTAAAGAAGAATTAGAAAATAATTTTCTTTAATTGTCACTAAAACTAAAGGAGTGATTCTAAATGTTTGAAGAAGAATTTATTACAAAACATATAAATTATGTTTTTAAAAATTGGAATGTTAATTTTGAGGATTTAGATCAAGATACTGAAGCTACTTATAACAATGAGTCTTTTCCTAAATCTGTTGAAGATTTAATTTATGATTATTATACTGATGACGTAAGAAAAATTTTACAAAATATTTCTAATGATGATAATCTTTTTTTCCTTTATGACAACACTGTTTTAGAAAGATTATCTAAAATAAATACATCTTCTTTAAATAATCGAGAAAATTCAATAATTATTTTTTTAAAAAATAATTATAATAGTCAAAAAAATAAATGTTGTTGGGATTTAATTTTAGATAATTTTTATAATGTATTGGAAACTCTTAGAAAAAAGTATATAAAAGAAAATATTGAAAACAATACAGAAAAAAATCTTTAACTTTATTAATAAAAAAATAGTATTTTTTAATTATAACTTTAATCTCAGACTTTACAAAATATTTTTTTCTCTAACTTTTACCATTTTTTTACTTTTATATAGGATAATAACTCTATATAAAAGGAGATGGTAATATTGAAGAAATTAGGATATATTTTTGGAAAATTATTTTTAGATAAAAAAAGAAATCTTAAAATAAAAGGAAAAAAAGTTTTAATAAATGATTGTCAAAAAATAGGAAATTATTTATTTAAAACTCCATTAATAAAAGGATTAGCTTTAAATGGATATGAAGTATCTATTCTTGGTAGTCTTGTTACAAAAGAACTTGCAGAAAATAATCCATATATAAAAGAAGTTATTGTTGATAATAGCTATCGTAAAAAATCTTTTGATATTTTTAGAAATATTAAAACTGGTTTAAAATATAGAAATAAATTTGACTATTATATCGAATTAGTTGGAAGTATATATTTAAGAGAAATTATACTTATGAAATTATTAAAAGCTAAAAAAATAATAGGTATAGAAAGAAAGCATGGAAAAACTCTTAATATTATCAATAGAATTTTTAACCGTCAAGATCATATGAGAGAAAATGGAGTTGAAGTTTTAAAAATTTTTGGAATAAAAGACCCTGGAGGAATCTATGATATTTTTCTTAATAAAAATAATAAATATTCCTATTATATGAAAAAAAAACCATTAATTTTATATAATGGTTTAGCATCAACTTCTTCTAGGAGCATTTCTTTAGAAGATGAAAAAACTATTTTAAAAAATCTTTCTAAAATTAAATGGGCTGAAATTAAAAAAATAGAAAAAGAAGATTCTCTTTTAGATCTTTGTAGTCTTATTAAAAAGGCAGATTTAGTTATATCTGTTGATACAGGTATTACGCATATAGCTTCTGCATTTAATATTCCTATTCTCGTTCATAAGTGCAATGAAAATGTTTTTCCTAAAAGTGATATAAGTATAGAAATATCTTTTTTTAGTAAAAATTTATATAAAATTGCCGAAGATGTTTTAGAGTATAGCCATGTTATTTCAGCTTAAAAAAAAAGTTGGCACTATTAAAATGCCAACTTTTTTTATTTTTTCAAACTTAAAAATAATCCACAAATTATATACAAAATCGAATATAAGAATACTGTATAATCGCTCATATAAAACAAACAAATTAAAGCCACTATACCTCCTAAAGTATATTGACTTATTTCTAATGCTGCAATTAAAACATGATCTATTTTATCTTTTTCACCCTTTATTACTTTTCCCAAATAACTTCCAAAATCTGTTAAATTTCCCGTCATGTGAGTGCTTCTTATCAAATTTCCTTTAAATCTAATGCTCATACCATTTTGGAATCCCATTGTTAATGTTAAAAAATATAAAAATAAATTATTATTTTTTATAATATTATCTAAATACAATATTATACAGCCGAATATAACCATAATTTTCCCATATTTTTTTAGATTTTTTTCTTGAGAATCTTCACTTATTATAGCAGAATAAATAGCTCCTACAACAAAACATATTATCATTATTAATAATTCTAATAATTTTTCATACCATATAAGTTTATATAAATATTCAGCTACTGAAGTGAATGTTCCTGAAAAATGTGATATTGGATGTCCAAAATAAAACAATGTTATAATATTTATAAAACCACTAAAAAAACATAAACAAATAACTATTAAATAATAATCTCTATTTTTCACAAAAACCATCTCCTTTTACATTTATTATCATACTAGATTGTATTTTTTTTTCTTTTTTATTCTCTTGCTTTTATAATTAAAATCCTGTATTCTTTTCATATAAATTCTATATAAAGGAGATAATTATGGAAATCGAATTACTTTTTTATTTTTTGACTTTTCTCAGTGGAATTTTATCATTCTTTTCACCATGTGTTATACCTATAATTCCAATATATTTTAGTTATCTTACAGGTAATGGTAAACAGGTTGATTGCTATGGAAACTTAACATATAACCAAAAAAAAGTTTTTTTTAATACGTTATTTTTTATCTTAGGAATCTCTACTTCTTTTTTTATTTTAGGAGTTTCTTTTACTACAATTGGCAATATTGCATTCAGTCAAAAAAATATCATCTCTAAAATTGGTGGAATCATTATTGTAATACTTGGTTTATTTCAACTTGAAATAATAAAAATAAACACCTTATACAAAGAAAAGAGAATAACTTATGATAGCAAAAATGTTTCTCCTTTTATTGCATTTATAACAGGATTTACTTTTAGCTTTGCTTGGACTCCTTGCGTTGGGCCAATACTTTCATCAGTCTTAATTTTAGCTACTACTCTGCACAATAACACTCTTGCAAATTTATTAATTTTTATATATTCTTTAGGATTTGTTATTCCATTTTTATTAATTGGAATATTCACTACTATTTTATTAAATTTTTTTAAAACCCATCAAAAATTTTTGAAATATACAGTTAAAATATCTGGATTTTTTTTAATAGTTATTGGAACTTTAACCTTCTTTGGATACACTAATCAACTTTCCAATTATTTTTTGCCTTCTAATCCAACAAATTCTATTTCTAATGAAAGTAATACAGTTTTGAATAAAGATAGTTATCGATTAATTGATCAATATGGAGTTGAGCATATCCTATCAGATTATAAAGGTAAAGTTATACTATTAAACTTTTGGGCTACTTGGTGCCCTCCTTGTAAGGAAGAAATGCCATATCTAGAAGAAATCTATAAAAATTTTGGATCAAATAAAAAAGATGTCATAATCTTAGGAATTACAAATCCTATAACTGAAGAAAACTCAAATGGACAAGATAAAAATATCGAAGAAATAAAATATTTTTTAAATGAAAATAAATATACATTCCCTACAATGTTCGATAAAACAGGTATATATTTTGATAATTTTAAAATCCGAGCATTTCCAACTACATTTATAATTGGAAAAGATGGCGAAATTAAAGTTGTTACTCCTGGCGCTATGAATAAAGAACAAATTTTAAAACTTATAAATAATAATCTTTAATTTAGGATTAAATAAAAATAGCAGTTCACAAAAGTGAACTGCTATTAAATTATTAAAACTTATGGTTAAATCTTATATTTTTTCATTATTTGAAACAAAACTAATCAATTTAATCTTTTGAGATCCAGTAGCATAAACTATAATTTCAGAAACACCTGATTCCATAAACTCTGCTCCAATTTCATCTATTTTTTCTTTTAAAATATCTTGTTCTTGCTTATTATTTGTTTCAATAGCAATTTCCCATCTTCCCATAATATCTACTTCGCTTATAACTTTCATGATATCATCTCCTCTAAAAATAATTGCGTCTAAGAGGTTATACCATATTTATAAAATTGTTCCTTTATTACTTTTTTCTTCAATACTATAATTTAATTTCTTCCATTTTATATACAATATCTCTTTTAGATTTTAATTCATTACATCTATTACACCAATAACTTACTGAGCCACATGCAGCTAATTTTTCAAGCTCACTATTATCTAAAGGACAGTATGCTTTTTTTATATATTGCTTATTACATACTTTACAAATATATCTATTTCCTACTTTCTCTAATTTTTTTTTACAATTTAAACATTCTTCCATTTTTTCCTCCTATACATTTTTATTTATTTTACTTAAAAGTTGTAATAAACTTTGTTCAAAATTTTTATCTTGCTCTACTACTCTTTTTCGAGGTCCTCTAGTTCTTTTTCCCGAATTTCTCATTTTTTGGGATATATGTCTACTAAAAAGTAAACTCTCAATATTATATTTATTATAAATTAAGCCATCTTGATTTATTCCATATGCATTTTTTGAAAGTATTATAGATGCTAATCCATAATCTTGAGTAACAACAATATCACTTTCATTTGTTTTAGATATAATTACAAAATCAACCGCATCAGCACCTTGATTTACAACTACTGTCTCTATATTTTCTCTCTCAATTTTATGAGCATTATCACATACTATTATACACTCTATTTTTTGTTCTTTAGCAATTTTTAAAACTATGTCTGTTACTGGACAAGCATCTGCATCTACAATTATTTTCAATTAAACCAACACCTTTTTATTATTTTATTATATTTTAACAATATTTATAATTCAAAAGCAAGAAATTATATATCTTTTTAATAGAATTTATGTTAAACTTATAAAACAACTTTTTTAGGAGGTATTATGGAATTTGATAATATTAATTATGACCTAACTTTTATTCATCTTAATGATATTCATGGACGAGTAAATGGTGAAAATAATGGCATTGATATTTCAAAACTCTTTACTTTTTTAGAAGAATTACGTAAAAATAAAAATAATGGTCAAGTTTTTTTAATAGATTCAGGTGATACTCTTCATGGAACTTCTTTTGCTAACCTTTCTAAAGGGAAATCTATTATTGATATTTTTAATATGCTGAAAGTCGACTATACTACTTTAGGAAACCATGATTTTAACTATGGGTATGACCATTTAAAAAAACTTCTTTTATTGCAAAATTATAAAACTCTAACTTTAAATTTAATCGATGATAATTCCAACACTATCCCTTTTGACATCATTAAAATTAATGGTTTTAATATCTGCTTTTTTGGTATTATTACTCCAGAAACTTACTATAAGACAAGCTTTAAAAATATAAATGATTTAACAATAACTGACCCTGAAAAATCTTTTGCTGAACTTTTAAAAAACTTAAAGGATAAAAATATAGATTTTTATGTAGGTATAACTCACCTAGGATTAGATACAAGTACCAAGGATATTTATCAAAGTTTAAATTTAGCTAAAAATTTTCCAGAAATTAATATACTTTTTGATGGTCACAGTCACACTGAAATTTCTGAAAAATATATTTTTAATAATACTCTAATTAGTCAATCTGGACACTATAATAAAAAAATATCTTTAGTCCAAGTAAAACTATTTGATCTTAATTATACTCATAAATTTAAATATAAATTATTAGATAAAAATTATATTGATTCTTATAAAAGTGATTTCAAAATCAAAAATAAAATTAAACTTATTCAAAAATCACAAGAATTAATTACAAAAACCATTATTGGTAAAACTTCAGTACCTTTAATTGGAGACAGAGAATTAGTTAGACGAAGTGAAACAAATTTTACTCATCTTATAACAGATGCAATACTCTGGAAAACAAATTGTGATGCTGTTTTAATAAATGGAGGAAGTATTAGAGATTCTATAAACCAAGGAAATATAAGTATTGGAGATATTATAAATTCTCTTCCATTTGGGAATTGCATTGTTACTAAAAAAATAAAAGGGTCTGATCTTAAAATTGCTCTTGAAAATGGATTAAAATCTTATCCTAATTTATTAGGAGCAATGGCGCAAGTTTCTGGATTAGAAGTTTTTTTTAATCCTAATAATCCACCATTTAAAAAGGTGACGGATATTTTTATAAAAAAAATTCCATTATCTCTAGATTTAAATTATTGTATTGCCATGACTGATTTTATGTCTTTAGGTGGTGAAGAATATATATCACTTATATCTGGAGATGAAATAAAACATTATTCTAGTGTTGAAGATATCGTTATTGAATATATTAAAAATTTTAATGTTAATATTGATACAAAAATAACACCAAGGTTAATTATAGATTACAATTAAAATTTATACAAAAATATCTTCGGTCATGACCGAAGATATTTTTGTAATTTCTTATTTAATTTTTTATAAATAATATTCATATGATCTTCTTTACAAATTTTATCTATATCATCTATCTTTACCCATTTAACTCCACTATTTTCATCTAATTTCATATTTAATTCATCTTTATCATTTGCTTCTAATAAATATGTTACATTTAAATGTAAATGTTCTAGAATATATTGCCCCTTCTTCATATGCCCATTTACATTAAGTATTTCAATAGAAAAAATAGATTTTAATAAAACTTTAATTTCTTTTAATCCAGTTTCTTCTTTAGCTTCATTTATTGCAACTTCTAAAAGATTTTCATTTCCATCTGCATGACCTCCGGTCCAAGACCAAGAGTCATATATATTATGATAAATCATTAAAACTTTATCTCGATTTTGATTTACAATCCAAGACGAAGCTGTAAAATGAAAAAAAATATTTTCTCTAGTAAAAATATTTTTTTCTTTACTTAATAAATTTAATAAAAGTTTTTTATCTGATTTTTCTTGGTTATTTTCTGGATGATACTCATTCAACTGTTTTTTTAAATCAAAGATCATTTTATAACTCCATTTTTATTTTTTTTCGCTATTTAATCTTAAAACAACTAATTTAACCATTTCTATAATTTCTTCTTCTGAAATTTGATCTAAATTTTTATTTAATAGTATCTCTTTTCCTACTTCTAACTTTAAAGATATTTCTTGATCTAGGTTAAGATTTAATAATCCTGAATAAAATGTTATCTTTTCATTTATTGATTTATAAACCTCTTCTAAAATTAATCTTTTTTCATTTTTTAATTGAATATTTTTTTCCTCTTTTAATGGGATAATCTCTTCTTCCACTATTTCCATTTTATTTATAAAATACTTAGTATCCTCTAAATAATCACAAATTATTTTTGATTTTCCAGCCTTAAATGCAATTTTTTGTATTTTCGTGTCTTGACCACACTTTTTTATATAGTATTTATATGCTGCTTCCTCTACTTCTAATTTTTCTCTATCATTTAATAAATTAAATTTATCCAAAATATCACTTTCTATTTTTAAAGATTTCTCCTCATTTGTTTCAATGAACTCTTCATTAAGTAATATTTTATCTTTTTGCCTTATCTTAAAAACTTCACTAATATCTTCATCTTTTGTCCAATCATTTTCAAGTGCTTTAATAAAATAGGCTCTGACCTTATCTACTTTATTTTTTTTCATATAAACTGCTACTTTTTGTACTTTTTCTAATCCATAATTTTCTATAGAATCTTTTATTGTTTTAGACATTGTTTTTAAACTTCTTGCTTTAATAGGCATTAAATTTAAAACTTCTTCTATCATTTCAGTAGTCACAATAATAAAATTATTTTTTTCATCATCATCTTGTAAATCTTTATTCTCAGTATGACTAACTAATAATTGACTTTGGCTTAATTTTCTAAATTCATTTAAATCATCAAAAAATCTTTGTTGCTTATCTTGAACTGTAAAATCGTAAAAAAATATCTCAACTTCTGCACTCTCCCAAGTTCCATCTTTTTCTAGCATAAAATTTTTAATTAAATCTTTATCTTTCAACTCTTGAAAACTTTTTATTAAAGTTTTTACTGTTCTTCCAATATTGCTTTTATCATACTTTAATGGAATTCTTTTGATTAAATACATAACATCTATTTTTAAATAAATATCATTGAACCTAAGTTTTTCTATTAACATATAAATTGTTCTAGCTGTACTAGATTCTATATCCAATAGTACAGCTGCATCGTATACTAAATAACCTTTAGCTAATATATTTTTATAAAAAAAGTCAGATATTTTTATTTGATAAATTTCTTTTATTCTTCTATCGTTTATTTTTGCCTTTATTTCTGCATTTTCTTTTCTCTCTAAACTAACAATATCCAATTCAAAAATAGATCTAGTTATTTCTTCCTTTAAGACAGATTTTAATTCGTTAAAATACATTGTATTTTTAAAACTATAAAAAGTATTAGCTATTCTAAGTAAACTTTTTTTTATAAGTTCATTTGCTCTATTTGTATTTAATCCTAATTCTTTTTTTAACTCACTTAAAGTTACCCAAAATTTTTGAGGCATTCCTTTATCTTTCATTATTTTCATTAATACTATAAAAACTTTTTCTTCCATTTCTCCTGGAATGTGATACCCTGAAGCTGGAGTTACAGTTATATATGTGTCTCTATTGTTATTAAAATAATATTTAACTATTTGATTAGTTTTTCTTTTAGTATTTTTACTAAATATAGGATACTGTATAATATTCATATCCATTCTAATTAATGCTCTATTTTTTATAAAACTTTCATCTAAAGTTATATTTTCTTCAACTATTTCTGTTTGTGGCGTATCTATAACTTCTTGATAATCTAAATTGTTGCTTTTCTTTTTTACTATTTTCATAACTCAACTCCAACAATTTTTTCTTCATTATATGGGTATATCTTAATTATTTTCATTATTTTTTTTTTATTTAATTAGATTATACCTAAAAAAATCCAATTTTTCAAGATAAAAGCTCCCATATAATGAAGAAATTATTTTTTTTATATAAAATACTCCTAGTAAATGAAGAAAAAAAAAGCTTAATTCAAAGAGTACCCACATAATGAAGATAGAAGCTCCCATGTAATGAGGAAAAATATCCCATATAATGAGGATAGAAGCTCCCATATAATGAGGATCAAATATCCCATATAATGAGGATTAATATAATGTCTCTAAAAGCTTTAAAAATCAATGCTTACTTGTTATTTTTTACTTTATTTTTTTGTACATAACAATATATAACAATATATAACAATATATAAACAACTATAACAATATGATTATTTATAAAACAAACGCATTTTTTATAAAATTAAAAATATATGCGTTGACTTTTGGAATTTTATGTTGTATTCTTATAATATAAAAAAAGAGGTAATCAAAATGATATACCCCTACTGGCAATAGAAGTATATCATTTAATCCTCTAAAAATCAAGGAGGCTTAATAATGAGATTAACAATTTTAAAAAACGGAATAGAAGTAACTCTTTATTTTAAAAAAAATTTAAAACAAGAAAAGGTAAAATATATTGTTAACACAGAAGAAGAAGCTTATAGAATAGCTAATTTACTTTTATATTAAAAAATATTTTCGGTCATGACCGAAAATATTTTCCAAGGGAGTATATATGATTTTTGAAAAAAAAATAAATTTAACATTTAATAAAAAAAATAAAATATCAACAGCTTATATAAATATTCCTATAAAAGGAATTAAATTAATGAATAATCCCAAAACATTAAGTTGTAATTTTAATAAAAATAATAATGAAATTATTTTAACAAAAAATGAAACTGGGCAACCTTTAATTATACAAGCAAATGGAAATACAAAACTTTATCGTTTTACTTTAGATAAAGAACTTATTGAAAAAATTGGATATAAAAAAAATCAATTAGTTAAAATAGATATTACAGAAGAAGAAATAAAAATAAATTTTACTCAGGAGGAAAAAATGTCTAAGATAATTTCTATTATTAATTTTAAAGGTGGCGTAGGAAAAACAACTACAACTCATTGTATAGGATCTGGATTAACACTTTTTAATAAAAAAGTGTTATTAATAGACACAGACCCTCAAGCAAGTTTAACCTTTACAGCACTAAATGAAACTCCAAAATTAACAATAAAAGATTTATTAGTTGATCAAAAGAATATAAATGACATTATAATAGAAACTGAAAATTTTGATTTAATTCCTTCAAATCTAATATTAAATTTAGCGGAAAGACAATTAACTTCAAAATTTGGAACGGAAAAACTTCTAAAAAAAGCATTAAATAAAATTGAAAAAACATACGATTATATAATTATAGATTGTCCTCCAAGTATGAATTTATTTACTATAAACGCTTTATTTGCATCTGATTATGTATTAATACCATGCGAAACAGAACTTTTAGCATTAGATGGATTAAATCTTTTAATTCAAACATTAGAGCAAACGGAAGAAGAGCTAGATGTAAAAATAAAAAATACATTAGTTTTACCAACAAAATTAGACAAAAGAAAAAAAGTAAGTAAAGAAATCTATGAACATCTACTAGAAAATTTTAAAACAACAAAAACAACAATAAGAACATGTTCAAAATTAAATTTATTAGGATTAAATAAAAATTCAATTTATCAAATAGATTCGACATGTACAGCAGCAATAGATTATAAAAATTTAGTGGGGGAAATTATAGAATGGGATTGTTAGCAAATTATAAAAAAAGTGAAGTTACTATAAAAAAAGAGAAATTCGAATCAAATTTTGATTACAGTGACTTTAGTTTTGATGATAAAGAAAACTTAATTGAGCTTGAAAAAAAAGCTATTCATACAGGAAATTTATTAAAAGAAAATTTAAAAGAATTAGGAGATGTTTTTTTAGAAGCGCATAAAATTTTTTCAAATAACAAAAATGGAATGTTTGGAAAATGGTATGAAAATTTAGGATTTAAAAAAGATTTTGTTTATCTTTGTTTAGATAGAAGAAAGTTATCTCTTCAATATAATTCAAAAGACATTTATAAATTTCCTGATAGAATAATAAAAGATATAAAAAAAATAGAAAAAGAAAATGAAGAAATAGTTGTAGAAATTTTAAATTCTGAAGATCCAAAAGAAAAAATAAAAGAAATAAAAGAAAATTTAAATAAAGAAAAAAAGAAAATAACTGAAAATGTAAAAAAAGAAAAAATAAAAGAAAAGCTAACAACATTATTTAGAATTTTAAATAATAATGAATTCTCTGACGAAAGATTAATAAGAATAGAAAATATATTATTAAAATTAGAAGATGAAATATTTTAAAAAACCTTTTATTATTAAGGTTTTTTTTTGTATAATAATATAAATAACGATTAGGGGGAATTTAATGAAATGACTTAAATGATATATTAATGCTTTTAGGTTAAAAGTAAAGAAATCTTAAATTAGGAAGAAAATAACTATAAAACTATTATGAATTAGTTTAAGTGAAAACTAAAAAAGGGGAAAAATGAATAAAAATACATCATCAATAACAATTTCAGCATTGGGAATCGGGTTAAATATTATATTAGCAACATTAGGAAAAACTTTTAGTATACCTTTTTTATTTTTAGATACAATAGGAACAATTCTTTCAGGAGCTTTATTAGGACCATTTTTTGGTGCTATAACAGGATTGATTACAAATGTAATAACAGCAATGGTAAATAACCCTGTAGAGCTACCTTTTGCAATAGTTAATATGATGATAGGAATAGTTGTAGGGCTTATAGCTAAAAAATTTGGATTTACTATAAAAATTGCAATATTAACAGGAATTTTATTATCAGTGCTGGCACCATTAATTGGAACACCAATAGCAGTATCTTTATTTGGTGGATTAGCAGGAGGTTCGATGGATATTTTAACAGGATGGTTTGTTAAAAGTGGACAAAAAATATTCACTGCAGCATTTATACCAAGAATAATGTCAAATTTAATTGATAAAATAGTTTCATGTGTCATTGTAGCAATAATAATAAAAAAACTTCCGAATAGTTTATTAAATAAAATAAAAGGTTAATTTTATGAAGAGAGGAAAAAAAATTATTATATTATCTCATTGTATTTTAAATCAAAATTGTGTTGTAAAGCCTTATGCAAAAGACCAAGAAGAGTTTTTTAAATTTATAAAAAGTTTTCTTTTAAATAATTATGGTTTTATTCAACTTCCTTGTCCTGAGTTGGTTATATTAGGTTTAAAAAGATGGGGACATGTAAAAGATCAATTAGAATATCCAAATTTTAAATTGGAGTGTAAAAAATTACTTTATTCTATTGTAGATCAAATAGATATATATTTAAAAAATGGATATGAAGTAAAAGGAGTTTATGGCATTAAGGGAAGTCCTAGTTGCGGAGTTAATAAAACTTGTAGAGGAGATTGGGAAGGAGAAGCAAGCTGTTATAAAAATTTGGAAGATATTATAAATAGAGTGCACCTAGTTTCTGAAAAAGGAATTTTTATGGAGATACTAGAAGAACTTTTAAAAGAAAAAAATATCAAATTAAGTTTTTATGATATAGATGATTGGAGTGAAGAGATTGATTAAATTAGAATCAATAAAATTTTCTTATAATCAAGAAATTATATTCCAAGATTTTTCTATAAATTTTAAAAAAGGAAAATTTTATACTTTGTTAGGGAAAAATGGCTCTGGAAAAAGTACTTTAATAAAATTAATTCTAGGTATAGAAAAAGTAAGTCAAGGAAATATATATATAGATAATTTAAATATAAGAGAAAGTCTTTTTCAATGTAGAAAAAATATAGGAATAGTATTTCAAAATCCTGATGAACAACTTGTAACTGATATTGTAGAGGAAGAAATTGCTTTTTCGATGGAAAATTATGGATATAGTTCAGATTTCATGAAAAGAAAAGTAGAAAAATTATTGAAAGAAATAGATTTTTTTGAAAAAAAGAATGAAGAGATATCTAAATTATCAGGTGGAGAAAAACAAAGAGTTTGTATAGCTTCTTCTTTAGTTTTAGATCCTAAAATTTTAATACTAGATGAAGGAACGGCGATGCTCGACCCAGAAAATAGAAAAATAATACTAGATATATTAAGAAATTTAAGTAATAAGGGGATGACAGTGATTTTAGTAACTCATCATTTAAATGAAATAGAATTTTGTGATGAAGTTATTTATCTTGAAAAAAATAAAATCAATTTTAATGGGCCTAAAAAGCTTTTTATGAACTTTCTTGTAAAAAATGAGATAGACCAAGGGATAGAGTTACCTCCTATGTTTAAAGTCGCTAGAAGCATTTATTTAAGAACTAAAAAGGATGTTTCAGAAGATATTTTTAATTTAAATAAAATGGGGGAGCATTTATGGAAATCTCTTTAAAAAAAGTTAACTCAGGATATGATGAGACAATTTTGAAAAATGTCAATATGGAAATAGAAGAATGTTCATGGACATTTATAATAGGAAAAACAGGTAGTGGAAAATCAACACTTTTACAAACTATAGGATTTTTATTGAATAATATTCAAGGAGAAATCTTATGGAAAGGAATTAATTTATCTAATTCTCAAAACTTAAAAAAATTTAGAGAAGCTACAGGATATATGTTTCAATATACTGAGAAACAATTTTTTAATAATACAATAAAAGAAGAGATTGAGTATATTTTAATTAAGAAAAAAGTTTCTAGAGAAGAAATTGATAGAAATGTAAATGAAGTTTTAAAACTTTTGAAACTATCTAACGAAATTTTAAATAAATCTCCATATGAAATAAGTGGAGGTCAAAAAAGGTTAGTTGCATTAGCATCAATTTTAGTCACTTCTCCTAAATTATTATTATTAGATGAACCAACTGCGGGATTAGATTTAGAAAATAAAAAGTTATTTTTTGATGTCTTAAAACAATTAAAAAATAAAGGAGTTACAATTATACAAATATCTCATTTATTTGAGGATGTTTTAGAATATGGAGATAAAGTTTTTTTATTAGAAAATAAAAAAATTATAAATGAAGGAGTTCCTTTAAAAGTTTTAGAGAAATCTGACTTGGAATTTATAGAATTTTGTAAAATTATTAATAAATTTGGAATAGAAACAGAAAATATGAAAAACATAGATGAATTATTAGAGAGGATTGGGATAGATGCTAAAGAAAGATTTTGACCCTCGAACAGTATTTTATACAACTGTAGGTTATATTATAGCAATTAGTTTTGCAAATAAATATTATCAGATAATTATAATTTTACCATTTATATTTTATCAAATGAAATTATTTTCAGCTGATTTAAACAAATTAAAACGAATATTTAAGTATTCAATAGGACTTTTACTATCAATGATATTTGTAAATTTGCTCTTAATGAATAAAAATATAGAATATGTATTTCTTTCTACTTTTAGACTTTTAACAATTATTTTGTTAGTTACCTCTATGGTTTCTAAAATGGAGATTAGAGAGATTGGATTTGTAATAGAGAAGATGTTATCACCTTTAAAAATATTTAAAGTTCCAGTTGACTCAATAGGAGTTATAACAGCTTTGGCATTTAAATTTATTCCAATGTTAGAAGAAGAAAGTAAAAGAATAATAATAGCTCAAAAAGCAAGAGGCATTGATTATAAATTGATGAATCTGAAAGAAAAAATTAGCAATATTTTAACACTATTTTTTCCAGTAGTTATTTGTGGAATACAAAATGCAGTAAATTTAGCAATATCTATGGAAGTTAGAGGATATGGAAATGGAATTAAAAGAACTAGATTAAAAGATTATAAATTAGAAAAAAATGATTATTTTTATCTTTTTTTTAGTTTTATGATTTCTATTTTATATGTTGTATTTTGTTTAAGTGTTTAAAATGAAAAAGCTAAGGTGACTCTGTTAAGGTCAATCCTTAGCTTTTTTTATAGATTAAAAATTAGTTTTCTTTTAAAATATATAAGTAAACCCTGAGTAGAAAGTTCTTCCATTAGCTGGATCATAAAGAATCTCATTACTGGAGATACCTTCTTGATCATAGTTATCTCTATTTAAGATATTATTAATACCTCCATATATTTTTAATCCGTTATTAAAGACATAATTAAGGCTTAAATCAAGAGTTATAAAACTTTGAGCCTCATACTTATTAGCTTTATCTAAATAGTATTTATCTTTATAATTAAAAGATAATATAGAGTTAAAATTATTTGTAAAATTGATAAGTGTTCCTAAGTTAGCATTTATTTTAGGAGTATATGGAACTTGATTACCCTCTAAATTTGAGTTTTTAGAATCCTCTTTAATTTTAGCATCTATATAAGCTAGATTTTCAAAGAAAACAAACTTTCCAAAAGGTTGCTCTAAACTCAATTCAATACCTTTTCGCTCAGTTTTACCAAAATTACCATAATACCATTCTTTTCCATGAGAAACTTCGCTATAATAAATTTCATTTTTAGTTTTTCCAATGAATCCATTTAGAGAAACAAAACTTCCAAGGAGATAATCTTTAATTCCAATTTCTAAAGTTTGATTTGTTTCAGGCTTTAAATCATTTAAGACATAATCAGTTCCATCTTTATCTTGAAACTCTGTTGGAGCAGGAGTTCTAAAACTTTCTTCGAAACGAGTATAGACATTACCAGTATCAGAGTATAAATAATTTATAGCAAATTCATAGCTATCATTATGCATTGATTTTTTTATATAATCAGTTTTTAAACCTGTATCAACGTAACCATTGTTGAGAAAAATAGGTTTTACTCTATGGTAATAGTGACTATTTTTTGTAGTATTATATTTTGTCCATTCTCTTCTATAACCTTGTAAAAATTCAAATTTATCAAAAGATGTTTTATTAAAAATATAGATTCCATTGCTTTCTTTTTTACTTGATAAATCGTAAACTTTATACATATCCATAAAATTAGCAAAATCTCTTTTACTTTTTTGCTCTTTATAATCATAACCTAAAATTAAGTAACTATTAGTCATATAATTATATTTTAAAGATGGATTAATTTTAAATTTTTCATCAGTAAAGGTACCGATATTATCGGCATAGTAATTTTTGTAATCAAATGGATTTGTTAAAGAACCAAAGTTTGCATATGTAGCCTCTTTAGTTGTAACATCATTAGTATTTTTTTGATAGCTTCCGTTTAAATTAAATTCAAATTCATTATTAATTTTTTTAGTGTAATTGAAAGAAAATTCATCTCTTCTTAAGTTAGATTTATCTAAGATATCTCCAGTTCCTTCTAAAAGTGGATATTTATTACTTGAATTATTTTTAAGATACGAACCATCAAAATCTACACCAGATTGTGAAGAATTATTTTTTAATTGATCTTTAGTTAAAAGGTTAGCTGTTTTATTTTTTTTATTGTAATAGGAATATTGTAACTTTAATTTATCATCTTTAGTTAAATTTAATAAAGTTGTAAAATCAACATGTTCTGAATTAAGTTTTTCATCATCTCTATTAGTATGGCTATTTTCTTTTGAATAATTTAAGATGAAAGACATATAATCATTTATTTTAAGAGAAGTTCCAATATCAAAGATATTCTCTCCTTTACTACCATATCTATAACCAATATTCCCATTAGTTTTCTCTACAGAGTCTTTTGTAATAATATTAACAAGTCCTCCAGTAAAACCATCACCATATAGAACACCATTACCACCAGGTAAAATTTCAATTCTTTCAATTGATGATAAAGCGATAGAATTTAAAGGTAGTGTTCCATGATTTATATCAACAGGATTAATAGAGGTACCATCAACTAAGACTTGAACAGTTGCTTTTGAATTAATACCGCTACCTCTCATTTGAATTGACTCTCCTACAGAGTTTCTTGTAATAGTAATTAAAGGTGAACTATTTAAAGTTTCAGTAACATTTTTAAAATTTTTTTCAGAAATTTCTTCTTTTGTTATTATTTGAATATTTTTTGGTGTATTTTGTATAGAATCTTCATATCCAACAGAAGATATAACACTTTTTTCTAAAAATACCCCATTTTTTTCTAGCTCCATAGAATAATTTAAAGTAGAAATTAAAATCCCCAATGAAATAAAATATTTGTTCATAATACCTCCGTTATAAAAATATTTGTCTGTCAAAATAATATTAGCACAGCGGATTTAAATTTGCAATAAAATATATTTAAAAATTAAAATATTTGATAACCAAAGTAATATATGCTAAAATGGTATAAATTATTATATGGAGGATACTTATGAAGAAAAAATTATATTTAATATTAGGGTGTTTATCTTTGATTTTAGGAGCTATCGGAATATTTTTACCTCTTTTACCAACAACACCTTTTATACTTTTATCTGCATTTTTATTTGAAAGAAGTTCTGAAAAATTTCATAGATTGTTGTTAGAAAATAGAGTATTTGGAAAATATATAAAAGATTATACGCAAAAAAAAGGAATAACATATAAAAATAAAATAATAGCAATAAGTGTAATGACTTTAGGAATGGGGAAAGGTTTTCTTTCGATGCAAGATATTTATGGACGTGTATTTCTTTTAATAGTATATTTAGTAGTTTTAACTCATATTTTAAAATTAAAAACATTGAAAAAAAATTAAATTATAGAAGAGTTAATTTTTTAAGTTATTAATAGATTTAATTGATAAATTAGTATATAATATAATGTATTTATATTGTGAGGTGATTACTTTGAAATGAGTTAACTGAGGATGGAACTTTTAGGTTAAAAGTTAAAAATTTATTTGGCAAAGTGTTGTCTTAAAATATAAGTTAGGGAGAAATACAGAATGAAAAAAATATTATTTTTACTAATAATTTTATCAACAATTTTATTAGGAAAGGATATCTCAACTAATGAGCTATTAAAAAATCTTAATAATTCTGAATGGATTATAGTTGATACAAGAGATAGTAATGAATATAATGGATGGAATTTATCTAATCTAAAAATAAATGGACATATAAAGGGAGCTACTGATTTATCTGCTAATTGGCTAAAAACAAAATATTTAAGTTCTAATAATAAAGAGATATTGAAGCAAAGAGTTTTAGAAAAAGGAATTATATCTGAAAAAAACATTGTTTTATACGGAACAACTACCGAAATTAAAGAGGTAGAGAAATATCTAAAAGAAAATGGAATAAAAAACATTTATTTTTATGATCTTGAAAAAAATAAAGATTATAACAAATTGCCTTTTGAAGCATATGAAAATTATGAAATTCTAGTTCCTGCAACTTGGGTAAAAAATGCTATGGATAAAAATGAGATTAAAGTTTTTGAAGTATCTTGGGGAAGTATAAAAGATGCTGCTGTATATTTAGCTGGTCATATTCCAGGAGCACCACATATTAATACAGATAGTATAGAGCCACCACCAAAATGGATGCTAAATACGGATGAAAATTTAATTAAATTTGCGGAAGAGATGGGAATATCTAAAAATGATGCAGTTGTTCTTTACGGAGAAGATGTAATGGCTTCGTATAGATTAGCTATAATTTTAAAATATCTTGGAGTAAAAGATGTAAGAGTTTTAAATGGCGGTTTAGATGCTTGGAAAGATGCTGGATACAAAACAGAAATGGGAATTGTTAAACCAACTCCAATTAAAGATTTTGGATCTAAAGTTCCTTTAAATAAAAATTTAATAGTAAATGAAAATGGAGCAAAGCAAGTTTTAAAAGATAATAAAAATTCAAAACTTTTAGTAGATATTAGATCATATAATGAGAGAATCGGAAAAGAATCAGGATATTCATATATGGATAGAAAAGGTAGAATTAAAGGATCCGTATGGGGAAAATCTGGAACTAAATCAACAACATTGGAAGACTATAGAAATATTGATAATACAATGAGAAATAGTTATGAAATTATCTCTATGTGGTCTGGATTAGGAATTAATACAAATAAAGAGTTAACATTTTTCTGTGGATCAGGATGGAGAGCAGCAGAAGTATTATTTTATTCTCAAGTGATGGGATTAAAAAATAATGCTCTTTATTCCAATGGTTGGATGGAATGGAGTGAAGATAGTTCAAATCCAATTGAAACAGGGATAGAGAACTAAATAGCAAAAAGCAGCTTAATAAATAGGCTGCTTTTTCTTTATTTTTAAATTATTGGGATTCTCAAAAGATATAAAAAATCTTTTTTACTTTTAAACATAATTAGATCTGTGAACGTTAAATAAAACTCGTTTTTAGGTGAATATCCATTTTCTTTTATCCAATTTAAAAGATTTTCAATAATATTTTGTTCTTCAAAAGTACCTTTACCATAAACACAAGCATATTTTCCTTTAGGAATAACTATTGATTTATTTGTATGATTTTCTTTCATACTAGCAATAAGACAATCTTTAGTAAATCTATTTTTTTTCCAATTATTAAAGGAAACCTTAAACCCTCTTAAAACAGGTGTTAAATTATTACTAATTTCAAAATTATCAATATTTTTTAATGTTTTGCTTAATTCTCCTAAAGAATGAACAGGGCCATTATAAATAATCCCTTTAATATCAGCAGTTTCATCTATAAAGGGAATACCAACCTTTTTTTCTAATTGGAAATTTTCTTTAAATTTATTCCAACTTTCAACTAGTTCTTTTTCTGTATTTTTTAGTTTTTTTATTTCTAATTTTGTTTCTAATAACACTTTTTCAAATAGTTGTAAAGTGTGTTCATAATCCATATTTTCAAAATGACTTTTTATATATTCAATAGAAAATCCCAAATGCCTCATATGACTAATTACTTTTAATGTAATTATTTGCATAGGTGTATAGTAACGGTAATTAGTATCGTCATTTTTAAAAGCTGGAGAAAGTAAACCAACCTTATCATAATATCGTAGAGTTGATATTGGAATATTCGTAGATTTAGAAACTTCTCCTATTGTAAAAAATTCATCAAACATATTATCTCCTAGTAATCTTTTTTATATGTTTTTTCATATCATCAACTAGATAATAGAAAACAGGAATAACAATTAAGGTAAACAAAGTAGCGGTAGAGAGTCCAAATATAACAACAAAAGACATTCCAGCATACATTTCAGAACCATCACCATTACTTAAAGCTAAGGGGATCATTCCTAAAACAGTAGTTAAAGTAGTCATAAGTATAGGTCTAAGTCTTGTTTTACCAGATACAATAAGAGCTCGGTTAATATTATCACCAGCTTCTCTTCTAATATTTATAAAATCAATTAAAACTATAGCGTTATTAACAACTATTCCAGCAAGCATTACAAAACCAACAGCAACCATAGCATCAAGATTAACTCTAAATAAAGCTAAACTGTACAAAGCACCCATAGTTGAAAGAGGAATTGAAAGCAAAATAATAAATGGAAAAATAAAAGATTCAAATTGCCAAACTAAAATAAAATAGATTAAGAATATGGCAACTAAGAAACTTATGAAAAGTTGATTTCCCATATTAGCTATATCGGCACTATCTCCACCAAATCCAAAAGAAATACTTTCAGGGATACCTAAATTATTAAACGTTTCTATAATAGAATTTTTAGCGCTTTGTAAATCAAATCCATTTTCTAAATTAGCAAAAAGAACAACTTTCTTTTTTTTATCTTTTTTTTCAATCTTAGATGGACCTTCTTCTAAAACAAGGTTAGCTATATCAGAGATTCTAATATTTTTTCCATTATCTAAAGTAATCCGAGAGTCCATTAGTAGTTTTGTAGAAGTTCTATATTTTTTTTGAAGTTGTACGGTCACATCAATCTCTTGATTATCACTATTTATCGTGATTGGCTGTCCTCCTAAAATTTGGGTTTTAATCATTAGTGCTAGGCTTTCAATGTCAACTCCATAAAACTTGGCTTTTTCTCTATCCACAATAATCTTCCCTTCAGGTTTTCCGCCTTCAAAAGAAGAGGAAATATCTGTTATTCCATTGATATAGTACATTTTTTCTTTTAACTTTTCAGATATTTCTTTTAGTTGTGATTCATTATCAGAGTAAAGTTCAAATTCAACATCGTAAATACCATCAGAACCGAATACATAAGAAGGAATAACAGTTAAAATAACATCTGGAATACCTGTAAAAGTTAATCTTAAATTTTTAACAATTTCTTGTAAACTTTCCTTTCTAGATGTTTTTAGTCCAGCATTTATATTTAAAATAGCATTGCTAGTATCTCCAGACATAGTATATGAGTTAACAATAGATATATCTTTAACTTTATTTTCTAATATACTTCCAATTCTATTGCTCATATTTATATCGGCACTAGAAGGAAGTTTCGCAACAATAGCGAATCTTCCTTCATCAGTTGTAGGAATAAATCCTCCGCCTAACGTTGAAGCTGCAAAAATAGAACCTATAAAAAGTAATATAGTTAAAATAGCAGTAATTCCTCTATTTTTAATAGCCCATCTTAGAATTGAAAGATATATTTTTTTTAGTTTTTTTATAAATTTTCCTTCTGAGTTTATATCTTTTTTTTCATTCAATATTTTACTTGAAAGCATAGGAACAAAAACCAAGGCAACAATTAATGAAGCAAATAATGAATAAGAGATAGAATATGAAAGATCTTTAAATTGTTCCTTAGCCATTCCTTCTTGGAAAACTATTGGTAAAAATACAGAAACTGTTGTTAAAGTTGATGCTAAAACAGGAAGGCCCATTTCAGCGGCTCCATCTTTAGCAGCTTGAACTCTATTCTTCCCAAGTTCACTCAGATGTCTATATATATTATCTAAAACAACAACAGAGTTGTCAACAAGCATACCAATTCCTAAAGATAATCCCATTAGTGAGACAAGGTTTAGTGTTAAACCTTGAGCATTTAAAAGGAAAAATGTAAAAATAACAGATATTGGTATAGCTACAGCAATAACTATAGTAGCAGATATACTTTTTAAAAACAAATATAATATACCTGAAGCTAAAATTAAACCAATAATTCCAGTTTCTTTAACATTATTTATTGAATTATTAATTGTAATTGTAGAGTCAAAGTCGTAATCGATAGTAGAATTTAAAGGTAGGGAGTTTTTAACTTTTTTTAAAGTCTTATTAATAGAATCTACAATTTCAATAGCGTTTCCATCATCAGTTTTAGCAACAACGATAACTAGACCATCGGAACTATTTTTTCTAAATAAACTAGAAGGGTCTTTAGTATCAATTCTAATATCTGCAACATCTTTTAGTCTTAGAAGATGACCATTATCATTTTTTAAAATAATATTTTCAATTTCTTGAGGAGTTTTTAACTCCCCTTGAACTTTTATATAAAACTCTTTTTCACCCTCTTTAACTTGTCCACCAGGAATAGTAGTACTTGCCCTAGATATTAAATTAGAAACTTCTAAAATTCCAAAGTTATAGTTTTCGAGTTTTTCAGGATCAATTTCGACTAAAACCTCTTGTTCTTTACCACCAAAAATTATAATTTGCGAAACACCTTCGATTCTCTCTAAAAGTGGTTTTAAACTATTTTCAGCATAAGTTCTGACTTCCATGGGGTCTCCTCCAGACATAGTTAAAACAGCAGCTGGAATAGAACCCATAGATTGTTCTCTAATAGATGGTTCTTCAATATCTTCAGGTAATTTATTTTTTATTTGGTTAATTTCATTTTGTATTAAAGTTATTTTTGTTTCGATGTTAGTTCCATATTTAAATTTTACATTTATTTTTGATGTCTCTGAACTTGATGTAGAAGAATATTCTGTGATACCATCAACATTTGGAAGAATATCTTCAACTTTTTTAGTAATCATTTTATCAACATCTTCAGGAGTAGCTCCTTTCCACTCAATAGTAATTCTAACGGTTGGATTGGATGTATTTGGCATTAGTTCTATTGGCATTTTTGATAGACCTAATAGACCAAAGAATATCATAGATATTATAATCATTGTTGCTGTTGCAGGTTTTTTTATAGAAAATTCAGAAAGTAATCTCATGACTAAATCTCCCTCACTTTATCGTTATTATTAAGAAGATATTGTCCTTGAACAACAACTTTATCTCCCTCTTTAAAATTCTCAAAATATATTTCTTGAAGATTTCCTTGAGAGATTCCACGATCAACTTTATAAATGATGGATTGATTGTCACGAATAACTGCAATATATGAGTAAAGATCTTTAATCATAACAGCTTCTTGAGGAACAAAAAGTCCATTAATTTCCATTTGCTCCATTTCTACTTTACCATACATCCCTTTTAAAATAGATTTGTCATTGTTTGGAATTTGTATTTTAATATTATATTTTTTTGTATTAGTATCAGCAGATAAATTTATTTCACTAACTTTTCCAATAACGGTTTTATCTAAATCTGAAATATAAACTTTAGCTTCTTTTTCAGGAGTTATATTTTTAATATCTTCTCCATTTACAGCAATTTTTATTTCCATTATATTATTTTCAATCACAGTTAACAGCTTAGAATTAGAAGATATTTTTTCGTTATTTTTAATATCCAAATCCGTTATGACTCCAGATATATCAGATTTTACAAAAAGTCTTTTATAATTATCATTGGCTCTTATAAAATTAGCTTCTGCAATTTTTAATTCACCTAAACTTTGCTCCATATTATTTTTAGATTGAAGATACAGTTCCTCTGAAATAAGTTTCTTTTCAAATAAATTTTTATATTTTTCAAAGGAAATTTTAGATGTATTATAATTTGATCTAGATTTAATTAGTGTACCTTCTGCTTCAAAATAGCTAGCTTCAGTAGCTGCATCTGTTAAAGTTAAAATAGTTGTTTCTGAATTAATTATATCTCCATTTTTATATCTAATATTTTTAGCATAACCTCCAGTGGGAGTTATAATACTAACCTCTTTTAAGGGATTTATATCTCCATTATAAATTTTAGTATTTTTAATATTTTGGATTTTTAATTCTTGAACCTTAACCTCTTTGATAATTTCAGATTTTACCTCTTGAGTAACTTTTTTATCTTTACATCCAACTAAAATTAGAGTAAAAAAAAGTGTAAGTAATATTTTATTCATTAAATCCTCCTGTATTATTTTAAAAGTGATAGATACTGTTGATAGTATAAGAAGTAATCAAGTTGAGAGTTTATATGAGTAATTTGAGCCTCTCGAAGTTGTGATTCACTTTTTAAAAAATCAACAGAGTCAATAATTCTATTAGAAAATTTCTCTTTATCAATTTTAAATGTTTCAAAAGCTGTTAAAAGAGCCTTTTCATTTGTAATAATAACTTCTTTAGCTGTTATTAAATCTAAATAAGCAGTTTTAATCTGTTTTTTTAATATCTCTAGTGAATCTATTTTTGAAATTTTTTGCTTTTCAATCTCTAAAGTTGACTCTTTATAACTATCAATGCCACTTCCAAAGTTAAAAATATCCCATTTAAAAGTAATCCCAACTCTCCATTCCCAGTCATTATTAGATTTTGAAAAACTTGACTCCTCTAAAGATTCATAACCGTACTCTAAATCTACTTTAGGAAGGAAACTGCTTCGATTACTTTTAGAATTATACTCACTAATTAAAATATTTTTGTCTAGTTTTTTAGAAAGAGTACTATTCGATAAAGCTCTTTCAGTATCTTTTTTTAAATCAATATTTATTGTCATAAAATTTGAAAAATTCATTTCTTTTAAAATTATGTTTTCTTCAATATTTAATCCTAAAAGATTTTTTAAAGTAAGTTCTTGAGCAATAATATTATTTTTAATTTTAAGGATTGATGTTTCGGTTTGATATAATGATGTTTCAATTTTCAAAACTTCACTTTTATCGATAAGACTAAGATTGTAAAATTCTTGTTGTTTTTTTAATTCTTCTTGTTTCTCTTTTTGAGAAGTCTTATATACATTCAAAGTTTTCTTAAGTTGAAGACAGCTAATATAAGTTTGAATAACATTTAACTCTAAATTAATATTTTGGGTAATATAGTCATTTTCTTCAAATTCTCTAAGAGCTTTACTACTTTTAATATTATAGTAAAGTTCACCACCTGTAAAAATAGGCTGTGATAGATAAATACCATTTTGAAAAGAACTATTTAAGTTTTTTGATTCATCATGATCAATGTATATAGTTTGTGCTCTAAGAGAGGGAAGAGCATTTTTAATTTTTACATTTTCATTTAATTTTTTTTGTTTTATAGTAATATTTTTTTCTTTGAGTTGTCGGTTGTTTTTTTTAGCTAAATCAATAGATTTATCCAATGTTAACTCTATAGAAAAAGTAACTATATTCAAAGTTAAAAATAGTAGTAGGTATTTTTTCATAGTTTCTCCTTATTAATAATAAATTCACAATATGAGATTATAAACTATAAAGTAAGTTGAGAGTCAAGAAATTATGATAATCAAATTAATATAAAACATAACTTAATTTGACAAAATGAATTTTAATAGGGTATATAAATTTATCAAGAGTTTGAATAAAATTCTAAAAAGGAAATACCGTCCGCCTATCTGAAAACAGATGACCGGGGTAGACTAAAAACGGAGGTATAACGTTATGGCTATCAAGTATGTTCCAGAACCATTTAGAATTAAAATGGTTGAAACAATTAAAATGACTACATCAGAAGAAAGAGCAGAAAAAATTAAAGAGGCTAATTACAATCTTTTTAATTTAAGAGGAGAGGATGTTTACATTGATTTATTAACGGATTCAGGAACTAATGCAATGAGTCAAGATCAATGGGCAGGGGTAATGAGAGGTGATGAAGCGTATGCAGGAGCTTCAAGTTATTTTAAATTAGTAAATACTGCTAAGGATATTTTTGGATATGAATTTATTCAACCAGTGCATCAAGGAAGAGCAGCAGAAAAAGTGTTATTTCCAACTTTTTTAAAGTCAGGACAATATGCAATTTCAAATATGTTTTTTGATACAACAAGAGCACATGTTATCCTAGCAGGAGCAAGACCTTTAGATTGTGTAGTCCCAGAGGCAAAAGATCCAGGTAAAAGATCTAAATTTAAAGGAAATATGGATGTTGAAAAAATGGAAAAATTAATACAAGAGTATGGTCCAGAAAAAATAGGATTAGTAGTATTGACTATTACAAATAACTCTGCTGGTGGACAACCTGTTTCAATGAAAAATGCTCGAGAAGTCGCAGCTATTTGTAAAAAATATAATATACCATTAAATATAGATGCAGCACGTTATGCAGAAAATGCATATTTTATAAAAAGAGATGAGCCTGAATGTGCAAACATGTCGATAAAAGATATAATAAAAGAGATGTTTTCTTATGCAGATTTCTTCACTATGTCAGCAAAAAAAGATACAATAGTTAATATGGGAGGACTAATAGGAGTAAAAAATGCTGTAGAAAATGCAGATATGATCTTAAAAATAAAAGCAAATTGTATAAGTTTTGAAGGATTTACAACTTATGGAGGGCTTTCGGGAAGAGATTTAGAAGCACTAGCTATAGGATTATTAGAAGGAATCGATGAAAACTTTTTAAGATATAGAATTGGACAGATGGAGTATTTAGCTTCTCGTCTTGATGATGCAGGAATTATATATCAATCTCCAGTTGGTGGACACGGTGTATTTGTAGATGCTTCAAAAATTTTCCCAAATATACCATTTAATGAGTTTCCAGGACAAGTCTTAGCTATAGAACTTTATAAAGAAGCAGGAATTAGAAGTTGTGATATAGGCTCTTACATGTTAGGAAATGACCCAGATACAAATGAGCAATTAGAAGCAGATTTTGAATTTACAAGACTTGCTATTCCTAGAAGAGTTTACACACAAGCCCATTTAGATGTAATAGCAGATGCTCTAATAGCGATAAAAGAGAGAGCTCATGAAATCACAAGAGGCTACAGAATAACTTGGGAACCACCGATATTAAGACACTTCCAAGCTTCCCTAGAGATTATAGAAGATTAAATCATTAGTTTAGAAAGCAGTATAAAATAAAATTTAAATATAATTATAAAGTTGTAGGAATAAAAATTTCTACAACTTTTTTATTAAGGTGGTATAATATAAAAAAATAATTTGGAGGAAAATTGTGGAGAATAAAATTTTAAATGATAAAGTAAAAGAAAAAAGATTTGAATTGATATTAAGAATATTTGATAAAATTGATTTTCAAAGAATTGAAATTCCTGAAGAATATAGTGAAGATACTTTTTTTGATTTTTTAAAGTGGAAAATAGGGACAAGCATATCTTTTAGATATGATAAACAATTAAATTTTATATATAGTCAAAAAAATGAAGGTTTACAGGAAAAGCTACTAAAAAATTTAGAATATGATTTTAGACAGGAGCAGTTTGAGATATTATCAAATATATATTTTGAATTTGGGAAAAAATAAAGGTAACAATAGCTCTTTACAGTAAAAAAGTTATAAAGAAAAGGAGTGATAATATGAAACTTCAAGAACGTAAAGAGCTAGTAGAGGTTGCTTTAGGAAAAAAATTAGCAGATTTAGTTTTAACAAATGGAAACCTTATAAATGTTTTTACAGGAGAGATCTATAAGGCAAATATTTATATATATAAAGAGTATATAGCTAATGTAGTACCGATAGAGGAGGATAATGTAGTTACAGGTAAAAATATAATTGATTTAAAAAATAATTATATAGCACCTGGATTTATCGATTCACATGTTCATATAGAGAGTAGTCATTTAACTCCTGATAATTTTGCAAAAATTGTTGTACCTAAAGGTACAACGACTATAATTGCTGATCCTCATGAAATTGCAAATGTTTTAGGAATAGATGGAGTAAAATATATGATTGAAAAATCAAAAGGATTACCAATGAATCAATATTTTTTAATTCCTTCATGTGTACCATCTGTCTTAGGATTAGAAAATGCAGGAGCGGAATTTACACCAAATGATATAAAAAAAATGTTTAATTTAGAACGTGTTTTAGGTCTTGGAGAAGTAATGGATTTTATGGGCGTTATAAATCAAAGTAAAAGAATGACTAAAATAATTGATGTTGCTATAAGAAAAGGTGTATTTGTGCAAGGGCATGCTCCTGGATTAAAAGGAAAATCTTTAGCAGGTTATATCTGTGGAGGTCCTATTTCATGTCATGAATCTACAGAAGGAGAGGAAGCTCTAGATAAATTAAGAAAAGGTATGTTTTTAGATGCAAGAGAAAGTTCAATTTCTAAAAATATAACAAGCATAATAGAAAAGATAAAAATAATAAAATCACTTAGAAATTTGACATTATGTACTGATGATAGGGAAGCTGGAGATCTTTTAAAAGAGGGAAGTGTAAACCATTGTGCACAAGTGGCAATAAAAGCAGGATTAGATGCAGTAGAGGCTATTAGAGCAATAACTTTAAATCCAGCTCAAGAGTATAAATTAGATAAAATAGGTGGAATTGCTCCAGGATATTTTGCAGATATTGTTATATTAGATAATCTTATAGATTTTAATGTTATGAAAACTTTTTTTAAAGGAAAGTTAGTAGCAGAAAATAATCAGTTATTAGATAAGTTAGTTTCTCAGACTTTGGAAATAGAAAATTTAAATAGTATTCATCTTAAAGAACTTAAAATAGAGGATTTTATGATTAAAGCACCTATTCAAAATGGCGAAATTGAAATAGAAGGACTTGTATATTTAAATAAAAATGATTTACTTACGGAAAGAAAAAAATTAAAAGTAAAAGTTTTAAATGGTTATATCGATATTTCAGATTCTTCAGAATTAAATTATGTTGCTATAGTAAATAGACATAAAAAAATTGATAATATATCACTTGGGGTTGTAAAAAATTTTCATTTAAAAAAAGGTGGAGTAGGAACGACATATTCACATGATAGTCATAATCTAACTATTATATATAATAATCCATTAGAAGCACTAGCAATATCTGAGAAAATAAAAGAAATTAGAGGTGGTATTGTAGTTGCAGAAAAAACAGAAATTTTAAAAGAGTTACATCTACCAATAGCAGGAATGTTATCTAGAAATTCAGCAGAAATTTTATCAGTTGAAATAGAAGAAATGAATTCTGTTTTAAAAAAAATGGGAATAGAAGCTGAATCTCCTATAACCAGACCTAGTACAATTGCGTTAATAGTTATACCAGATGTAAAAATAAGTGATTTGGGTTTAATTGACGTAAAAACTCAAGAGATAATAAAATTATTTGACGAGCACGGAGTAAATAGTTTATTTTAATAAATTATAAAGGAGATAATTAAAGATGATAAAAACAGTTTTTGATATCAATCAAGAAGAACGATGGAATACTCTAATTGGAAATTTAAAAAATGTAGTAAAAAGAATGAAAGAAATAAATTCTGAATATTCATTAGAAGTGGTTATTATGGGAACTGCTATTAATGGTATAAAAAAATTATCAGACATTGTAGAAAAAGATGATTTAGAAGAGTTAATTAATCAAAAAGTAGTATTTTCAGTTTGTAACAATACAATGAAAAAATATAATGTTAAAAAAGATGAGTTATATGACTTTATTCAAATTGTTCCTGCAGGCGTTATTGAATTAGTTTTAAAACAACAAGAGGGATATAGTTATATAAAACCATAAAAATAAAGGACAGCTAATTGAGATTAAAGCTGTCCTTTATTTTAAATTCATTTGTATGAAGAACGAGGAATTCACAATTGTTTTTTTACAACAAATTAAAGCTTCTACAAAATTTAACTTAAATTCTGCCCATAAAATTTCACTATAATCTATATTAAAATATCTATATGTCCCGTGAAAAGATACAGTATTTAGTTTTAAATTTTTTATTAATAAAGTTAAATTTTTCTGTATGGTTAAAATCTCTAGGTTCTAAAAAATATTTAAATTTGTAAAAAAGTATAAAAAAAAAAAAGACTTAAGAAAAAATCTTAAATCTATTTTTAAATATTTATTAAAAACTATCTTCGAGATAACTTTCAAGATAATTATGGATTTTTTTCTTTACTCTTTGAATTGTATTATCTATTTTTTTAGGTGTTTCATTTAATAATTTTGAAATTTCAATATATGTTTGTTGTTTACATAAATAATAAAACACTTTTTTTTCTAATTCACTCAGATTTTCAAGCAAAAAATTTTCTAAAAGTTTAACTAATTCTTTTCCCAAAAGAACATCTTCAGGTGAGTATAGTGATAAAGAAGGTGAATGGTAATAAATTTGTTCTTGTTGTTCATGAAAACTTTTTCCTTGCATAGCTGAGTTTAAATTTTTGTATTTATCTGAATTATGATTTTTTACAGCTGTAATCATTTGTCGTTTAATACAAAGATTCGCGAATGTATTGAAACAAGCGTTTCGATTTTCATCATAGGATTGGATAGCTTTAATAAGACCTATAAATCCTTCCTGAATAAGATCGTTATTATCTCCTCCTTTTAAGAAAAAAGAATGACTATTTTTATAAACTGTTCCATGAAACTCTTTAATAATTTTTTCTAAAGAGTATTCATCACCTTGTTGTGCTAAAATTAAATCTTTTTTTTCAATCATGATTTTATCTCCTAATTCTATATTAAATTAGCAAAAAATATAAATTAAAAAATCCACATTTTTGTGTTATTTTTTCTCAACAGCATCTGCATATTCAAAATTTAAAAATCATAAGACAGTCAAACAATATCCAAATTGTTTTTCAATATTTAAAAAATTATGGAATATTTGGAATTCATTAAATTTTTTAATTCCTCTTATATTTAATTCATGATTTAATGATTTTTTTAGCCATAGTTCACAGTGAGCTTTTGCTATTTCATCATCTATATATGTAGAAAAATATTCTACATATTTAGCAGTCCATCCTCCAACCAATTCATCCTTTTCAACTATACCAGCACCTCCTGTATGAAACCCTAAAACTGGGTAACGTGTTCCTAATAGCATACCAACTACCTCCTATTTTTTTATTGTACCCTATTCGTAAGATTCAAAATGAAGGAGGTTTTTCTTTTTTTTTGTTAAGAAATCTTCATAAGTTTATTTTTTACAGTATTTAGAAACCAATTTTTAATTTTAGCTATGGCGTTATCGACAGTAGTTTCTAAATAAATCATTAATTTAGGTTTATTTAAATGTTCTAACATATTATAAAGAAGTTCTTCATAAATATCGAATTCTTCTTTAGATAGGTCTTCATCTTCCATTAACATTTTAGCAAAGATTATATCTCCATAAATGCTACGGTCCATAACACAACCACCTAATTTTTCTGCTTCTTTTATCATTTCAAATCTTTTATTCAAAAAGAAAATTTGAAGAGGGAAAGAATATCTTTTTTTATCGTAATAAAATTTATCTAAAAGCGGATTATTTAAAACGGGTTCTTTAAAGAAATGTAAGCCTAACTCATTAGCTAAAATTTCTCCTAAAGTACTTTTACCAACTCCAACAACACCATCTATACAAATGATTCCATTCATTAAACTATCTCCTATTTTTATATTATTAAAAAATTTTTTATAACTCATAAATTCACTTCCTAAAAATAATTTAGAATATATTTTATCATTTTTTCAAAATATATGCAACTTAATAGATAAATAAAAAGATTTAATTAAAATAAAAAACTACCTTTTAGAGTAGTTTTTTTAGTTTAATTATTTTATTTTAAATTTAGTGATAATACTATTTTTTTCTAAGATACCATAATCACCTTTGAAATGAATAACAAGAGAACCATTATTTAATTTTATGCCATCAGCAGAAATGGCTCGAGTTAAATTATATTGTTTGTTATCAGGTGTTATAAAAATAGCATTTTCCCAGTTATTATCAGTATTAAGTTCTCCAATATATTTATTATTATTACTTTCTAAAGTAAGTTTTTGGTTCATCATGATTGTAGGAGTTTTTATAACTGCATTTTTATTTATATTTTTATTATTTAAATTAGTACATCCTAAAAGAGAGATTAAGGTTAAGGTTGAAATTAAAATTTTAAAATTCATAGTTGCCTCCTAATTAATTTTATTAATTATGAACTTAGTATAACATACTTTAATTAGTTTGTATAAGAAATCTAAAACTAATAATCAATAAGATTAAATAGAAATTTTAATTACATCATTATTGATTTTTTTCTAACCATATTATCAAATTCATTTAAAATATCTGTTTGAAATTTTAAATATGCATCTCTTTTATCAATAATATTATCAATTTTAGATATTATTTCAAATCGTTCCATATAATATTCAATTCTTTGATTAAAAAAATTGTTTTCTAAAAACCATTTAAGAAGTTCTATTTTTCTTTGTTCATCATTATGTTGTTCCATTATGTCCCCTTGATTAAAAATTTTAAATCAAATAAAACAAATATTTTATATGAGTTATTTAATTTAGTGTATTAATTATATATAAATTATATAAAATTTACTATTTGAAATCAAAAAAAATTACTATTACATAAAGTTTCAAGATTCTTAAAAGTTTATAGAATATAATTTTAAATATTTCTATAAATACTATAAGAAAGGTTAAAAAATGTCAATAAAAATTATAAAAAGTGCGAAATATAAATAGATTCTTATAAATTTCTTACGTAATTTTTATATTAAAGTTTATTTAAATATGAGTTATCATTAAAAAGAAAATCTTGAACAAAAATAGAAGCTTTAGGATGTTTTAACATCTTTTGAAATATTTGTATGTTTAATTTTATCTTTTTTATGGAACTTAATTCAATTTGATTATTGTATTTAATACCGTAATACTTAGCTATTTCTAAAAGTTTTGGCCAACGATTTCTTCCACTAGAGTTTTTTATTTCAACAATATTTGTATTCGTTAACATTGTTGAAAAATATTTTTTATCTAGATTTAATACAGGGGCATCAGATTTTAAATTATAAAATGCTAAGTGAAGAGTATCCTGAGAAAAAATCTTAAATTTACCTAGATTATATTTTTCTTTGAATTCATTTAAATAGATTAAATCACCAGTTTTAAGATTAAATGCCATTTTAATAGCAATTATGTGTGATGGTTCTGAAGATAGATTATTTGATTCTAATAAAAAGAATATAATTTTTTTATAGTTTTTAGAAAGCTCAACTTCCTCTAACTTTAGAGAAGGAGTAGTTTGTATTTTTTTTGAAGGATATGAGATATTTTCTTTTGGCCTTAAATCGATTTTATTTTTTGAATAAATATTATTTTTTATAAAAAATAATATTAGTAAAAAAATTAATATAAAAATAATGGATATCATAATAATTACCTTATATTTTTGTTAACTTTAATTTTAATAAATTATCTTTAGAATTTTCAAAGTTAATAGATTTTAATTTAAAGTCAAGAGCTTCTAATTTAGGTAATAGTTCTTTAGCTATTTTTTCACACAACTCGTTTTCAAGTTCGTAATTTGTTTGTTTAATTTTGTTCAAAATAAATCCCTCCCGAATAAATTCTACTTCTATATTTTATACTAATTTGTAGAAAAAATAAAGTTATATTTTTTATTAATAAAATTTTTTCTTTATAAAAATAAACCTCTAAAAGAAAAATTAGAGGTTTAGATGGGTATAAAATCACTTTATAATTAATTTTGTTTCATCATATTTATAATCTGTAAAGTTAACTTTATAAAATGTAGCGTAAATAACTGGAATAACTCCAAGAGCTAAGACTGTATCTGTTGCTAAACCAAATATTAGTACAACAGCTAGAGGTTGAAAAAGAGGGCCTCCAAAAAAATATAAAGGCATAAGTCCAACTAAAGTTGTTGCAACAGTTAAAAATATTGGTCTAAGTCTAGATTGACAACCAAATACGATAGCATCTTGATCACTTCTTTTTAAATCTTCTTTTTCTATTGTCATTTTATCAACTAGTATTATCGCATGATTTAAAACAACACCAGCCAAAGAGATGATACCAATCATAGCCATGAAACCTAGTTGTGTATTTGTCAATAAAAGTCCAATAGCAATTCCTAAAAGAGAAAGAGGGATAACTAACATAATTGTTAAACCTTTTTTCATTGAATTAAATTGTCCTACAACTAAAACAAACATCATAAGTATAGCAAATGGAACTTGAGCAAATAGAGCATCTTGATTTTCTTTAGAAGTTTTCATAATTCCTGCAGGATAATATTTTATATCTGGACCCCACTCTTTTAATTTCTCTTTTAACCAAGGTTCTATAAGCTTATTTACTTCTAGCGGAGTTGTATCATTTTTTATTGCAGCATCTATTTCAATAGAATAAGCCATATTTCTAGTAGAAATATAATTTTGTCTAAAATCTAATTTGATATTAGCAATCTGTTTTAAAGGAACAGCTTTTCCAGAAGAATTTATTAATTCAATGGATTCAATAGACTTTATATCATTTTTATAGGTATTTTTTCCTCTAAGAACTACGGGAATAATTGTACTTTGTGGTGGAGCATTAAAGTCTCTAAATATTGTTGCATTATACCCTTGAAGTACAAATTGTAGATCTTTTCCAATTGTATCGTTATTAAATCCTGCAGCTTGAGCTTTTTCTTGATTTATTTCAATGCTTATATCAGGAACTTCATTTCCCCAAGCATCTGAAATAGAGTATGCTCCTGATGTTGTGCTAAGTTTTAATTTCAATTCATTTGCACATTTTTTAAGAAGTTCAATATTATTTGATGCAAGAACATACCCTAGATCTTTTTCAAGAGTTACTCCACTTCCTAGGCCTTTAGTTACTACATCAATACTTGGATATTTATTTTTTAAGTAAAAATTAATTTCTTCACTTATTTTTGGAATAATAGTGTAATCAGTTAAGTTATACATAATGTATGCATATTCTGTCAAACGAGTTTCAGGTGTATAACCAGTAGAAAATCTAGGAGCTCCTCCACCGATAAAAGACCCCCAACTTAAAACACCAGATTTTTTATATATTAAAGTTGTACCTCCTGTTGTTATGTAATCCCAAAGAGTTGGGGGTAATGGGGCTTGTTCACCAGTGGCGTAATTTTTAGCTATAAATTCATTAGCATCTTTTACAACTTTTCGTGTAAAGTTTATATCAGTGCCTTTTGGTAGCCTTATATATGTTGACATAATTGGATCAGTAGAAGCAGGCATAAAATTATTAGGAACAAGTCCAAGTAACCAAAGTCCTAAAATAAAAGAAGCAAAGGTTCCAATAAGAGTTATTTTCTTATTTTTTAAAACTGTTAAAAGTATATTTCTATAAATAAAGTATGGTTTACTATTTAGATTTTGTTTTTCACCAGCTTTTATTTTAATAAAATCATAGCAAAGTAAAGGAATTAAAGTTTGGTTTATTAACCATGATCCAATTAATGCAAGCATAACAACAATTGTAAGAGGACCAACATATTGTCCCATATCTTCTTTATTTAAAATAATAGGAGAGAATGCCATAATAGTTGTTATAGAACTTACAAGTAAAGGTATTGCTAAAGTCTTTGCAGATTCTAAACAAGCTTCCATACGTCCTTTTCCATTTTCTAAAAGAACAATAATATTTTCAGACATAACTACAGCATTGTCAACTAACATTCCAAGAGCAATAATCAATCCAGCTAATGTAATTTGATTAATTCCATAGTCCATATAATAAAGACCAATCAAAGTAAATGCAATAGAAGTAGGAGTAAGAGCAGCAACTATAAGTCCAGATCTAATTCCTAAAAAAATTAACATAACAAGAACTATTGTAATTACAGCCTGAAATAAATTTGCAATAAAAGATGTAACTTTTACTTGAACTAAGTCAGGTTGATAATAAATTTCTCCTATTTCTAAACCTATAGGAAGTTTTTTCTTAAATTCCTTTAAACTTTTTTTAATTCCATCGCTCATGACTAAAATATCTTCTCCAGCTCCTAAAGAAACTCCCAAAGTAATGGCATTATTTCCATTAAAATCTATTGAATATGGCGATGGATCTTGATACCCTTTATAAATATTTGAAATTTCTTTTAAATATATGCTTTCTTTACCATCATTGCTAGTAATTACAACATTTTTAATATTATCAATATTTTCAAAGTTTCCAGTAGGATTTATTTTCAATCTATCTTCATTAACAACTATATCTCCCCCCTTAATAATGACATTTGAATTATTTAGGGTTGTAAGAATATTTTGTAGTGTGATTCCACTTTGAGAAAGAAGTTTATTATCAATATCTATATAAATAGTTTGGTTTTGAACTCCACTAATATCAATTCTTCCAATTTCTGGAACTGCGAATAAAAGAGTTTCTTTTAATTTTGTTGCAGTTTTATAAAGTTCATCGTAGCTATAACCATCTCCTCCAATTGCTAAAAGAGTTCCATATACATCGCCAAAATAAGTATTTATTTGAGGTGTCTGAACTCCACTAGGAAGATATGGAACTACAAAAGTATTAATTCTATCTCTTAATTCTTGCCAAATAGGTTTTAAATCTTTGTATTCGCTTTTAATATTAACATAAACATTAGATTGCCCATCAACATTTTTAGACTCAACATAATCAAGAGCATCCATATTTTGAACTTGGTCAGCTATTCTTTTACTAACTAAATCACTCACTTGTTTAGCATTTGCACCAGGCCAGTTAGTTGTAATTAGAGCAACTTTAATTGTAAAACCAGGATCTTCAGCTTTTTCAGATTTATCATAAGATATATACCCAACTATCAGAAGAAGGCTAAATAGAAGATAAGCTGTTACTTTATTTTTTATAGTTAATTCTGTTAAACTCATCTTATATCTCTCCTTTAATTAAGGAAACTTTTTGATTCTCTATAACTTGAGTACTTCCTTTTGTAATTACGTAATCACCATTGCTTAGTCCAGATAAAACTATTACTCCTGTTGAGGTAGGAGAAGTTGAAATTTTTATTTTTTGTTTTTTAGTAATCCCAGTATCATTAACAATATTTTTAACTACATATACATATTTTTCATTATCAGGACCTGTAATAATAGAACTCAATGGAAGTGAAATAATTGGGTTATCATTTTCTTGTGTATTTAAAGATATATTAGCAATCATTCCAACTTTTACATCATTAGAATTAGAATCAATAATTTTAGCTTTAATTGGGTACGTATTTCCGTAACCTATAGAAAGAGTTCCAATATTTGTTATAATACCTGAAAGGGTTTTATTATCTAAAGAAGATATTACAATTTCAACAGGTTGTCCTTGTTTTAAACTTCCAATAACACTTTGTGAAACATTAAATTCTACACTTCTTTCTCCATCAATATTTAAAACAAAAATAGTAGTCTGTGAACTGACAATTTGATTAATTTCACTTTTAACTTGACCAATAGTACCATTTTCAGGAGCTTTTAATTGTGTATAACTAAGTTTCAATTTTGCTAACTTTAATCCTTCTTTTAAAGCACTTACGTTAGAGAAGGCAGATTTATATTGAGCAATTGCACTATCATAAGAAGCTTTAGATATACTATTTTCTAAATAAAGGATTTGAGCTCTTTTATAATTTGATTCAGCTTCTGCAAAAGAAGCCTCTCCTTTTGCTAAGTCAGCTAAAGCTTTTTCATAGTTTAGAATGTATTCTGTATTATCTAATGTGGCTAATATTTCTCCTTTTTTAACAGTATCTCCTAAATCAGCAATTCTTTTATTAATAGTTCCAGAAACTCTAAAGCTTAAATTTGATAATGCTTCTGATTTTATAGTTCCAGAATATGTTCTTTTAACTACGTTTTCCTTAGAATCTATTATTTCATATGTTACTGGTTTTAAACTTTGATTTTTTTTATCATTCTCTTTTTTACCACACGCTAAAATTGATAATGTAAGTAAAATAATTAAAAATTTATTTTTCAATTTAATCCTCCTATTTTTCAAGTACTTCATTTAATTTTTCTAATAGCTGCATTCTTTCATCAGGAGTCATTATAAGAGATGACTTACCATAAAGATTTTCAAGTTTTAAGGCTGAATTTATTAAGTTAAAGTTTTGAATAACATTATTTAATTCTTGAGAAAGAGCATTGTTTTGTGCAGAAAGCAAATCTGTAACAGTAATAGTTCCTTCAGAATAAAGATTTCTAACAATATTTAAATTCTTTTTTGCTACATTAGCAGAAGTTGAAGTTGAATATTTTTGAACATAATTACTTAAGAGATTTGTATAAGCTTGTAAAATTTCTTTTGCTAGATTGTTTTTAGAATTTTCTTTAGTATATTCTAAAGATTTAATTTCGCTCTCTATTTTTTTAGAATTATAGTAGATTTCTCCTCCTGAAATAATTGGTAAAGTAGCAATAACTCCAGCTTGCCAATATTCATCGGAAAACTTATTGTTAGAATTTTCTCCCCAAGGAGTAATTATATTGTCTTTAGAGTATTTTCCTTTTGCAGAAATTTTAGGTAAAAATCGTTCTCTTTTATTAGAAGAGAGTTCTCTTTCTTTCGCTTTTATAGTATTGTCTAATGAGGCCAATGAATTTGAGTTCGAAATAGCTCCCTGTATAAGAAAATTTTCTATTTTTTGGGATTTATCAGAGCCGTACATAAAATTTTTATTAAATGAATCGCTTAAGATAAAATAGTTAGATATATCGTTTAATGACTCATAATTATAACTATCATCTACTGGTAAGTTAAGAAGAGTATTCAAATAAATTTCTTGATTTTTTACTTCGCTTTGAACATTAGCTATTTCAGAAAGAGAATTAGAAACACTAGATTCAAGTCTATAAACGTCTTGCAAGCCTCCGCTACCAACTTTATAATTTAATTTTGCTATGTCTAAACTTTCTTTTAGAAGATTATAATTACTTTTTTGAATATTTAACTGAGCTTTTAATTGTAAAATATTTACATATGTAGAAGCTGTATAATAAAGTATGTTTAATTTTTCTTGCTCAAATTGTTTTCTACTTGAATTAAGGGCAAGTTTTTCAATTTCAACAGCGGCGTTGATTTGATCATTAAAAATAACCTGAGAAAATTCTAAATAAGAATTTGTACTATTTGTAGGAGTTCCTATTCTAAAACTATTGGTTCTTTTATCAATGGCGTTATATTGTATATTAGCGCTCAATTGAGGTAATCTAGAGCTATTTGAAACTTTAACACTATAAAAGTTAGTTTCTATATCTTGCTTAGATTTTAAAAGAGTAAAATTATTTTTTAGAGCTGTTTGAATAGCTTCTTTTAATGTAAGAGAATTTTTTATATATTCACTAGTTTTTATTTTAGAAATATTTTGTAAAAATATAAGATTAGGATATAATCCAATTTTATTGGCTACATCTCCATTAAAGAAAAAATTTTCTCTAGGTATAGTAACTTTAATAACTGATCCTAATTTATTTTTTGTTTTATAAAGCATATAATTTAAAGAAGCGGCTCTGATTCTTTTAGAAATCTCTTGCTTCATATCAATACCAGCATAAGCATATATATCTAACTCATTATTAAAAGCTAGTAAAAATGTTGGGTTTAAACTTTGCTTTAGTTTTTCTTTATCAGTTTTGAAAATATTTATTTTTAAGTTTTCTAGATAAGTATTTTTAGATAAACGTTTAATATTTTCTTCACTTGTATTAGAAATAAATATATCCACTTCATTTATACCATTAATATTTTTAAAGAGTTCAATATAGCTATTTAAAGACAAATCACTATAAATGTAATTTAAATTACTAGGTAATAATTTTAAATTTTTTTCAAATCCTAAAGGAAAAGAATAGAATTTATTTTTAGTAAGATTTGTTATTTTATCGACGGATGTATCTGTAAGTATAAAAATACTATCAATTTTATCGTCTAAGTTGAGATAATTCAATTGAGTATTTATTTCTTGAGTTTTGGAATCGATATAGACAACTTTTGATATATTTACTTGAAAATTTGTTCCAGTAAAATTTTTGTTTAACTCATTTTTTAAAATATTTAAGTAAGAAGTAGAAGTTTCTGAATTATTTTCTAAAATAACTGCGGTATTTAACATTTTAGAAAAAATAGAAATATTCATTATAAGTAATAATAGTAAAACTTTTTTCACAATATCCTCCTAAGTTTGATTTGACTAAACATTATATAATGTAATTTAAATTTTTGTATATTTGCAAAAAAATGTTTTTAAATAAGTAAAGTATTGCACAATTAAAAAATCTTCTATTTATATAAAAAAAATGATATACTATAGGTCAATATCTATCAATATTATTGGGATAAACATAAGAAAAAAGGGGTGAGGGAGACAGTATTTTATTATTTTTATTAAAATTTCTTGAAATATAAAATACTTTCTAAAAATGTATTTAAATAAAAAATCATTAAATATTTTGAATTTATTTTTAACTCTTAAAAAATATAGTTTTACAGAGTTAGAAATGATTCTTAAAATAAAAAAAAGATCAATTTCAATGAATATAAATACTATAAATAGTTTTTTGCACAATCATAATATAAATGGAATAATTAAAGTTGGTGAATTTTTTTTCATTGATGAAAAAGAACTTTTGAAAATAAAAGATCTTTTATCACATGCTCCATTTACTCCAACTGAAAGAAGAGATTATATTTTATTAAAACTTTTTTTTACAAATAAGATTATATTAAGTAACAGCTTTATTGAATTAGATATAACAAGAAGAACTTTAAATTATGATTTAGAAAGAATAAAAGATTATTTAATTAGATATAATTTAAAGCTTGAAAGCTTACCTTCAAAAGGAATTTTTCTTATAGGAAATGAAATAAATATTCGAATTTTATTTGCAAGTTACTTAACTAAATATTTTATAGAAAGAGAAAGCTGTCATAATTTATTTATTAATCTAATAAATAGCATTTTTAGTAAAAAAGAATTGAGTTTAGCAAAAAAAATAGTTTTAAATTTAATTAATAAAATGAACATTTCACTACCACCAGAAGATTTTTTTAAAATAGTTTCAATTATTTTAATCCATTCTTTTAGAGAAATAAATTTTCCATGTTTTTATGAAGAATATAAAACTCCAAATAAATTACTAGAAAATAAGAATTATACTGTTGTTACAAATTTTTTAAAAAAATATGGATTAGAAGAGTTAAAATTATATGAGTTAGATTTAGTTATTGAAATCTTATTATCTCTTGATACAGAAATATATACAAAAAATCTCGAGAGTGAAATATGTGAATTTTTAGAAAAATTAGAAATAAAATTAAAAGTAAGTATACCAAGAGAAAAAGATTTTTTAATGCAAATATCTAATGCAATAAGAATAGGAAAGTTTAAAGCAGAATTAAATTTTTTAGAGCATAAAGAGCTTCATAAGTTAGATAAAGAATATAAACGTTATTACACAGAAATAAGTAATACAATTAAATCAATTATACCTGAATTTTATTTAGAAGATATAATTTATCTAACAATACTTATCAAAAATACAATAGATACAATCAGTATTAATCGAAAAGAGCCTAAAAATATAGCTATTATAGATAATTCTTTTAATCATATATATGGCAAAATGCTTTTAAAATATATAAAAGGAAATTATTATGTAAATATTTTAAAAATTTTGGATAACTATCAATTGAAAGATTTTTTAAGAAATGAGCATAATATAGATTTTATTTTAACGTTAAGTGATATAAATATAAAAAAATTTCATGTTCCAACTATAAAAATGGATTTTGATTATATTTTAAATAGTGTTTGTGAATTAGAAAAACATGGTTTTCTAAAAAAATAAAAAGATTTAAATATATTTAAATTAATTAGCTATAAAAAGGAGTGTGTTTAAAGTGTTTCAAGTAGATGGGAATAAATGCATTGGTTGTGGACTTTGTGTAAAAGATTGTTTTGTTAAAGATATTAATTTTGTTGGAGGGAAAGCAAAAATAAAAAATATTAGATGCTTTAAATGTGGACATTGTATTGCTGTTTGTCCTGTAGGAGCGGTATCCACAGATGACTATAATATGAATGATGTAATTGAATATAAAAAGGATGAATTTTCTATTAATCCAGACAATCTTTTAAATTTTATAAAATTTGAAAGAACTATAAGACATTTTAAATCAAAAGATATAGAAGATGATAAAATATTAAAAATTATAGAGGCTGGTAGATTTACTCAAACAGCTAGTAATGCGCAAAATGTTAATTATGTAGTGGTAAAAAAAGAAATTCAAGAAGTTAGAAAAATAATATTAGAAACTTTAAATGAATTAGGAAAATATGTATTAGAAAATTCAGAAAATTTGTTATATAAAAGATATGCTAAAATGTGGATAAAGATGTATAATGACTTTATTTTGGATCCTTTAGGAGACGATAGTTTATTTTTTAAAGCTCCAGTACTGATAATTGTAACCTCAGAACATATTTTAAATGCTGGTTTAGCTTCAGCTAATATGAAATTAATGATTGATGCTTTAGGATTAGGAGCAGTATTTAGTGGATTTTTCACAAGAGCCTGTGAAAATAATGTGAAAATTAAAGAGTTTTTAGGGATTGAAAAAAATCAAAATATTGTAGCTTGTATGGTTATAGGTTATCCAGATATAAAGTATTCAAGAACTGTTCCTAGAAAAGAAGCAAATATTATTTGGAAATAAGTTTTAAATATAAAAAAGAGAAGAATTATTTCTTCTCTTTTTTATTGATTTTAATAAAAGGTTATACTATAAATTTAAGTTTTACAATATTGGCGTTTTCACTATAACTTTATTTAGTCTTCCATATTAGATAATAAGATTTAATAGAAGTATTATACTAAATCTTAATTAAGTATTAAACTCAATACTAGTATTTTTCCATTAATATAAATTATTAAAGTAAACAAACATTGTCCCAGTAGCTGAAACAGGTTTAATTTTTAAAGTATCTTTTGTTGTATATTTCATTAATGTTCCACTAGCAGGAACTGCTAATTCTTTTTCTGTTGAGTATGTCACTAAAGATAAAATCATAATAAAACTTATTAATAACATTTTCATATTATCCTCCTTATAAAATTGTAATAATTTCAATTTTATAATAATTATAAATCATTTAGAGAAAAAATGCAAGAATTTTATAATAAAAAAAGCTATTAATAAATTTTTTATTAATAGCTTAATACTTTTAGATTATTTTAGTTGTCCAGTCTTCAACATTCCATATTTCAGTTGCAACGTCCATATAAAATTCAGGTTCGTGACTTACCATTAAAACAGTACCATTAAATTCTTTGATAGCTCTTTTTAATTCTTCTTTTGCATCTACATCTAAATGGTTTGTAGGTTCGTCTAAAATTAGAAAGTTAATTTCACGGTTCATAATTTTAGCAAGCCTTACTTTAGCATTTTCTCCTCCAGATAAAACTCGCATTTGACTTGTTATATGATCTGTAGTTAAACCACATTTAGCGAGAGCTGCTCTAACTTCAGCATTAGTTAATCCGGGGAATTCATTCCAAAATTCATCTAAAGCAGTTGTAGTAGAGCTTTCTTCTTCTTGTTTAAAATAACCAATTTCTAAAAACTGTCCATGTTCAATTTCTCCAGACAGAGCTTTTATTCTTTTTAAAATTGTATTAAGAAGAGTTGATTTTCCTAATCCATTAACTCCTTTTATAGCAATTTTTTGATTACGCTCTATTGTAAAATTAAGTGGTTTTGTTAAAGGTTCATTATATCCAATCACCAAATCTTTAACTGTTATAATCTCTCTAGAAGGTGTACGAGCTGTTTTAAATCCAAAAATTGGTTTTGGTTTTTCTCTAGCGATTTCAATAATTTCCATACGATCTAACTTTTTTTGTCTATCTTTAGCTAGGTTTGTTGTAGCAACTCTAGCTTTATTTCTAGCTATAAAATCTTCTAGGTGGGCAATTTCTTTTTGCTGTTTTTTATAAGCTGCTTCAATTTGTCTCTTTTTTAATTCATACATCTCTTTAAATTGATAATAATCACCAGTATATCTAGTTAATACAGCATTTTCAATGTGATATATAACATTTGTAACTTCATTTAAAAATGGAATATCGTGTGAAACTAAAATAAAAGCATTTTCGTAGTTTTTTAAGAAGTTTTTTAACCAAGTTATATGATCTTCATCCAAAAAGTTTGTAGGTTCGTCTAAAATTAAAATCATAGGGTTTTCTAATAGAACTTTAGCAAGAAGTATCTTAGCTCTTTGACCACCAGAAAGTTCAGAAACATCTCTTTCTAATCCAATATCAAGTAAACCTAAACCAGCAGCATACTCTTCAATTTTAGAATCTAAGTTATAAAAATCAGCACCTTCAAGAATACTTTGAATTTCACCAACCTCTTCTAAAATAGAGTCCATCTCTTCAGGAGAGCAATCTCCCATTTTAGTATAAAGATCCATAATTTCTTGTTCTAATTCAAACATGTTAGCAAATGCAGATTTTAAGATATCTCTAATTGTTTTTCCTTTTTCTAAAGTACTATACTGATCAAGATATCCAGTTGTAATATGATTACACCAAGAAACTTGACCTTCATCTGGCATAAGTTTACCTGTTATAATATTTAAAAATGTTGATTTTCCTTCTCCGTTAGCTCCAACTAGGCCAACATGTTCTCCTTTTAAAAGTCTAAATGAGGCATTTTCTAAAATAACTCTAGAACCAAATCCATGACTTACATTTTTTACATCTAAAATACTCATAAAATTTAACTCCTAATATATTTAATTAATCTATTTTTTTTCAAAACAATGCTCTAATTTTACCATGATTTTTAAATAAATGATACATACTTTTTTATAGAAACAATAGAAATACTAGAAAACTTGTATTAATATAAAAAAAATGCTAAAATTTATATTCAATTAATTATGAGTGAGGTTTATTTTATGATAAGAAAAAGACAAAATAACTGTTTTAAAATCTTTGGATTTTTTATACAACAGTATATTTATCTCTACTTAATGATGTTATTTAGTAGAGTTTATTTTTTAAAGAAAACATTTCCAAGTGAGATAAAAATTCCAAGAGATATAATCTACAAAGGATTTAAAATTGGCTGGATTTTTGATAATTCAATAATAGGGAGCTTTACAGTAATATCTTCAATATTATTTTTAGGATTTTATATTTTGAACAAAAAATTTAATAAATTAGCAAAGTTAATATATCTTATTCCAATTGCAAGTTTATTTACAGTAATATGTGCTATAAATATAGCAAACATAGAGTATTTTAAAGAGTTTGGCTTTAATGTCAATTCATCAATTATAAACTATTTAGGAGATACTGATGAAATTTTAGCAACAACTTTTTCAAGTGCTCAATATAGCCCAATAGCTAATTTGTTAATTATTTTATTTTTTACTTTTGGATTTCTAATTCTAACAAAAAAGAATTTAGAAAAATTTAATAAAAAATTAGAATTCAATCTATTGTCAAAACTAAAAGAAATAATTACATTACTTTTGATAATAACAATAGGAGTTTTTTCATCAAGAGGAGGCTTTTCAGAGGCAGTTTTAGATTGGGGAAGAGGTTATTATTCTGAGTATTCATATATGAATCAATTTACTATAAATCCTGTTTTTTCTTTGGGGAGGTCATATTATAATTTAAAAAAAGAACAAAGAAAAGGAAGGGCATTAGAGAAAACTTTCTCTAATGAAGAGTTAAATAATAATATAAGAGAAATTATTGATGATAAAAACTCTAAATATATTTCAAAAACAAATCCTTTATTGAGAGTAACAAATACTGAAAAAGAACAAAAAAATTATAACGTAGTCATAGTGTTGATGGAAAGTTTTATGTCAAAATATATAGGTATTCAAGGTGCACAAATAGATATGACACCAAATTTTAATAAATTGGCAAAAGAAGGAGTTTTGTTTAATAATTTTTATGCAACAGGAACAAGATCAAATAGAGGTATAGCATCTGTTATAGTTTCATATCCTTCACCTAAAGCAATATCTGTGACTAAAGAATTTACAGCGGGACAAAAATCATTTTTTTCATTACCTAAGATATTAAAAGAAAGAGGATATAATACTTCCTTTATATATGGTGGTGATGCAGAATTTGATAATATGTCAGGATTTTTAAAATTAAATGGTGTAGATAATATTATTGATATCAAAAACTTTTCAAAAGAAGATAGAACTATAAAGTGGGGAGTTCCTGATGATAAATTATTTAAGAAAACAGTAGATTATTTAGACTCTTTAAAAGATCCATTTTTTACAACGGTTTTTACCCTAAGTAATCACGCTCCATACGATATTGATTCTAATTATAAACTGTTTAAAAATAATGAATTTGGTGAGTTAACAAATAGATTAAATGCCTTTCATTTTGCAGATATTGCTTTGGGAGAATTTATAAAAGAAGTAAAGAAAAAAGAGTGGGCTACAAATACAATATTTGTATTTGTAGCTGACCATGGATTTAAAACAGATTCTAACTTTGATTTAAATTGGGAAAATTTTAGAGTACCATTGCTTTTATGGTCACCTGGAAATATATTTAATGCTAAAATTGATGAATCAACATCTTCACAAGTTGATATTCTTCCAACTTTAATGGGACTTCTAGGAGGAGAATATAAAAACTCAAGTTGGGGAAGAGATCTTTTTAAATCATCTAAAAAAAATGAGTATGCATATATAATGCAAAATAATTTCTATGGAGTTGTAAAAGACGATGTTCTTTTAATTGATGGAGATGGAGTTAAACCAAAGTTAGTGGATATAAAAAATTCAAAATATTTAGAAAATAACGAAATATTAGATAAATTAGATAAAGTAACGAGGACATATTTAGAATTAGAAACGTATCAATTAAAAAATGGAACATTTGCAGATTAAGAATAACAATTATTAGTTTTTAAAAGGTAATTTCAAAAAAGTGTTTCTATGGAATTTTTAGGGGATATTTATGATAGAGCTAATGAAGTTGTATTTTTTGCTAAATAAAGAAAGAAGATACATAATTGGACAGACACTAAATATTATAGATGGTGGGGAGATTTTACCTGAATCATTAGAAGCACTTTCATAATTTATTTACTAATTTTCTTATGAATGCTATAATTTTATAAAAATATAAAAGGATAAATTGATGTTTGAAATATTAAAAAATTATGGAATTTTGGGAATAGCTATAGCAGGTTTATTAGAAGCAACAATATTACCTATTCCTATGGAAACAATATCTATACCAGTATATCTTTCTTCAGAGAAAAATATACCATATTTAGTAGTTATTTTAATTTTTTTCTCTACTTTAGGAAGTGCAATAGGATATTTCTTCTGGAAAGAGTTAGGTAGATTTATAAGAGATAAATATTCTCAAAAAAAAATTTTGATAAAATTAAAAAAATTATATGAAAAAAATATCTTTTTAACTATTCTAAGTTCAGCATTTACACCAATTCCTTTTGAAGGATATGTTATGGTAGCAGGTATACTAGGAATAAACTTTAAGATATTTATATTAGGAGCAATCGCAAGTAGAATATTAAGACATTTGCCTCAAGGAATAATAGTTTATTTTTATGGAGAAAGAATATTAAATAATTTTAAAGCGTATAGTATTGGAATTATATTAATTTTTATTTGTATTTTTATTATAAAAAAATTTAATTTATTAAATAAATATTCAAAAAAAGGCAATATATAAAATGTATTGCCTTTTTAAAATAATTCATCGATTATAGGTAGCATAATTGCTCCTAAATATACACTTTTTTCACCTAAGTTAGAAAATTCAATGGTTTCTTTGCCTTTAAAAAAAATATTTTTATGGTAAATTTTATTTAATAAATTATTTTTAAATTTATCTTTATAAAGAGATAAATTTCCTGAAATAATTATTTTTTCAGGATTATATAAGAATATAATATTTTTTATTCCTATAGCTAAATGTTCAAGATAATTATCAAAAATATCAAAATTATTTTTATTATCTAAAAAATTATTTTTAAATATATCTTTTAATTTTAAAATATTTGGATTAATTTTTTGAAAATTTTCTAAAAGAACCGATTCAGAAGTATACTTTCCCCAACATCCTCTATTTCCACAATCACATTTTATTCCTTGAAAATTTATACTCATATGATTGACTCTAGAAGCTTTAAAAGAAAAGTTTCCGTATTCGTTTTCTTCTAAAAATGTAGACATATTAAGTGTATCTTCGATATTTAAAATAATAAATCTTGAAAAATCTTTACCAATTCCTAAAAATTTTTCACTTATTGCACACATATTTCCTTCATTATCAATAAGAATTTTTTTATTATATTTTTTTGATAAATCATAAACTTTATTAAGTGGAATTCTTAATAAAGATGTTATTTCAATTGTATTAGTTTTTTTATCAACTATTCCAGGAATAGAAATTCCAATTCCAATAATTTTTTGTTTGATTTCTTTTTTTATTTCAAGTAAGAAATCTTCTAAAATTTCATCTACTTTTTCAATTAAGTTATCTTTAAAAAAATAATCCTTAATAGTAAGTTCTTTTAATATTTCTCCTCTTTCATTACCTAAAATAACCTTTATTTTTTTAAAATGAATAGATATTCCTATGCTATATACAAAATTTTTATTTAAAGAATAGTATTGTGCTTTTCTTCCAGTTCCAGAACCTATTTTAATTTCTTCTTTTATATATTTTTTTTCTAAAAATTTATTTAAAATTGTTTTTATAGTTGGAAAACTTATATTTAAATTATTTGATATATCAACAATTGAAAAATTTTCTTGTTTTTGATATATGTAATGAAAGACTTTTTTTTCATTATCCTCTCTTATTTTTTTTTGATACATCATTCCTCCAAAGGTCTTTTTAAAATGAATTTATTAATTTAATATATACCTTTAAAAAAAACTAAAGTCAATATTTATTTTATTTAAAACATAAATATTTATATAGAACAGATTTATATATAAGGGTATTTATTTTAAATATAAAATATTTAAAATATATATTTTATTTTTTTTAAATTTTGAGGTATTAACAATAGCAGAAAGTAATAAAAAATTTTTATCTAATTATTAAAGTCATTTTAAAAATATAAAATATGGAGGTTTTAAATTATGTTAAATCAAGAGATTTTTAATGCTATGACAATTAAATTAACTGCTAATGATATTCCTATGGAAATACCTAAAATTGATCCAAAAGTTAGAAGAGCTCCAAAAAGGGTAGTACATTTAGAAAAAGATGAAATAGCTTTAGCACTTAAAAATGCCTTAAGATATATTCCTGAAGAATTCCATGAAATGTTAGCTCCAGAATTTTTAGAAGAGTTAAAAACTCACGGTAGAATATACGGATATAGATTTAGACCTACAGGAAATATTCACGGAAAACCAATTTTTGAATATGAAGGAAAATGTACTGATGCAAAGGCAATTCAAGTTATGATAGATAATAATTTAGATTTTGACATAGCTCTTTACCCATATGAACTTGTAACTTATGGTGAAACAGGACAAGTTTGTCAAAACTGGATGCAATATAGATTAATTAAAAAATATCTTGAAAATATAACAATGGATCAAACTTTAGTTGTAGCTTCTGGGCATCCAACAGGACTATTTAAATCTCATCCTTCAGCACCAAGAGTTATAATAACTAATGGACTTATGATTGGAGCTTTTGATGATTATGATAACTGGGCAAGAGGTGCAGCTCTTGGAGTAGCTAACTATGGTCAGATGACTGCAGGAGGATGGATGTACATTGGACCGCAAGGAATAGTTCATGGTACATATTCTACAATTTTAAACGCAGGAAGACTTTTCTGTGGCGTTCCTGCTGATGGAGATTTAGCGGGTAAATTATTTGTAACATCAGGACTTGGAGGAATGAGTGGTGCTCAAGGAAAGGCTACTGTTATAGCTAAAGGAGTTTCTATAATTGCAGAAGTTGATTTATCTAGAATTCAAACTAGATTAGAACAAGGTTGGATAAATAAATTTGTTACAACTCCTAAAGAAGCTTTTGATTTAGCTAAAGAAAAAATGGATTCAAAAACTCCATATGCTATTGCTTATTTAGGAAATATAGTAGACTTATTAGAATATGCAGATACAAATAATGTTCATATAGATTTATTATCTGATCAAACATCTTGTCATGCTGTTTATGACGGTGGATATTGTCCTGTTGGAATAACATTTGAAGAGAGAACAAGATTATTAGCAGAGGATAGAGAAACTTTTAGAAAATTGGTAGATGAAACTTTAAGAAGACATTACAATGTAATTAAAAATTTAACTAATAAAGGAGTTTATTTCTTTGATTATGGAAATAGTTTCTTAAAATCTATCTATGATATTGGAATTAAAGAGATATCAAAAAATGGAAGAGATGATAAAGGAGGTTTTATATTTCCATCATATGTTGAGGATATTTTAGGGCCAGAATTATTTGATTATGGTTATGGTCCATTTAGATGGGTTTGTTTGTCAGGAAAAAAAGAGGATCTTTTAAAAACTGATGCAGCAGCTCTTGAATTAGTCGATCCAAATAGAAGATACCAAGATAGAGATAATTATATGTGGATTAAAGATGCAGATGAAAATGGACTTGTTGTAGGAACACAAGCTAGAATATTTTATCAAGATGCTATGAGCAGAACTCAAATAGCTTTAAAATTTAATGATATGGTTAGAAAAGGTGAAATAGGACCAGTTATGTTAGGACGTGACCATCATGATGTTTCAGGAACAGATTCACCATTTAGAGAAACATCAAATATAAAAGACGGAAGTAATATTATGGCTGATATGGCAACGCAATGTTTTGCAGGAAATGCTGCTAGAGGAATGACTATGATAGCTCTACATAATGGTGGAGGAGTAGGAATTGGAAAATCTATAAATGGTGGATTTGGAATGGTTTTAGATGGAAGCAAAAGAGTAGATGATATTTTAGCTCAAGCAATGCCATGGGATGTTATGGGAGGAGTTGCAAGAAGAGCATGGGCAAGAAATCCGCACTCAATTGAAACTGTTATGGAATTTAATAAAAATAATGAAGGAACAGATCATATAACTTTACCATATATTGTAGATGAAAATTTAATAGAAAAATTAGTAAAATAATAAAATTAATTAGAAATTAGGAGAAGATATTATGTATTGGACTGGAAGAATAGATGGCGTGGAATTAGACGTTCTTCGTATACATCAAGTTGTTAAAGTAATGACTTTTGAAGATTTACTAGAGATTGATTTAAAAGAAAAAAAAGTTTGTTTTGTAAGCTTTAATTCTGATGAGGGAGTTAGAAGAAATTCAGGAAGACTAGGAGCAAAGGAGGGATGGATACATGTAAAGCGAGCGTTATCTGGATTCCCAATTTTTAGAGAGGATTTAAAATTTTATGACTTAAAAGATCCAGTTGAAGTTTTAAATCATGACTTAGAATTTGCTCATACAAAAATGTCTAATATAATTTCAGCCTTAAAAGAAAGAAATTTTCTTGTAGTAGTTCTTGGTGGTGGTCACGATATAGCATTTGCAAATTATTCTGGAATTTTAGATTATGCTTTAAAAAAAGATGAGAATCCTAAAATCGGAATAATAAATTTCGATGCTCATTTTGATATGAGAGAATATAAAAATGGTAGAAATTCAGGGACTATGTTTTTACAAATAGCTGATATTTGTGAGGAAAGAAAATTAAATTTTGATTATAATGTTTTTGGAATACAAAAATTTTCTAATACAAAAAGACTTTTTGATAGAGCAGATAGATTAGGTGTTAAATATTATTTTGCAGAAGAGATTAGAACTATACCAAGTGATGATCTGTATTCAATTTTAAAAAGAAATGATTATATACATTTAACTTTATGCACAGATGTTTTTCATATAACATCTGCTCCAGGAGTAAGTGCTCCACAAACATTTGGAGTAAATCCAAGGAATGCATTACCTCTTTTAAAAACAATTGCAAGGTATTCAAAAAATTTAACAATAGATGTAGCTGAAATTAATCCAACTTACGATTATGATGACAGAACATCAAGATTAATGGCTAATATAATATACGAATTAATTCTTTGTCATTTTGAATAGATACTAGAGTAATTAAGTTCTCCAAATTAATTAAAAAATTTTGGAGGTAAAATGAAAAAATTAAAAGAGTTAAATTTTGTAAAAATTAATCCAGCAGGAAATATAACTTTGCTTTATAATATAAAAAATATAGATAAGAATGAGATTCAGAGAATTTCTAAAATTTCTATGGGAGAGTTAAATTTATATGCAGAGCAGGTTGGATTTATTAATGATACACACCTTCAGATGATGGGAGGAGAGTTTTGTGGAAATGCTTGCAGATCCTTTGCAGCTTACTTAGCGTTTAATGATATAAGTTTCCAAAGAGAAAAAATCTATAAAAATGATTAATTTAGAATTATTAAAAAGAAACCAAAGAAATGTGCGAAATTATATTTGAAGGAATTGTTCATTTTATTATAGAAGCTCTTCCAAATAAAGAAATTATAGACAAAATTAGAAATTATTGTAAAAAGAAAAAATATTTAGCTTTTGGAATAATGTTTTTTGATTATAATAAAAGTTTTATGACACCATATGTAGAGATTCAAGGATTTGATGGGGTTTGGGAGAACAGTTGTGGCTCTGGAACAACAGCACTTGGATATTATTTAAAAGAATATAAAAATATAGAGTTTGCAAAAATAATTCAACCAGGTGGTTGGTTAGAAGTTTGTTATAGAAATGGAGAAATTTCAATAGATGGACCAGTTGAAATTATAGCTGAAGGCATTTCATATATAAATTTATAAATAAAAATAGAGAGGAAATTTTCCTCTCTATTTTATTTTAAATTTTCTTTAGAAAATTAATTATTATATCTATAATTTCAGGTTGACACCAATGATAATCACCGTGTCCTACACCTTTTATAAGGTATCTTTCAGCTTTTATTCCATATTTTATTAAAGCTTGGTATAATATATCAGTTTCACTAGGAGATACAAGAATATCTGAATCACCATGCATTAATAGAAATGGTGGAGTATTATTAGAAATATAAGACATTGGATTAGATTTTTTTACTTTTTCAGAATCACTACTTACAGATCCTCCTTCTTTAAAAACAGCTACTCCATTTAAAAATAATGCTTCTGGTGCTGAAGGTGAATTATGAGTTTTTTGAATGCTTAAGGAAAAATCAGAAGCAATTTTTGTTAAATCTGAAATTCCATACAAGTCGACAACCCCATTAATGAGACTATTTTCATTTAAGTAATCTCCTTTATCAAATTCAATAAAGCCATTTGTTGTACCAGTAATAGCAGCTAAATATCCTCCAGCAGATTCTCCCATAACGATTATTTTATTTTTGTTAATATTAAATTCTTCTGCATGCGCTTTTAAAAAACGTATAGCAGATTTTATATCAATTAAAGAATCTGGAAATTTACTAGTAGGAAGTACCCGATATTCTAAGCTAGCAACAATAAATCCAGCCTCAGCTATTGCTACTTTTGCTGAAGATAATTGACTTTTGGAGATCTCATAAATCCTCCACCAGGAATATATATAACTAAAGGTAAATTATTTTCTTTAATCTCAGGTTTAAAAATATCCAATTTTAAAGATGAGATACCAAAATAGGGATCATAAGGTTGAGCATATGTGATATCTGGATATACTAAAACTCTTGGTTTTACAACCTTAATATCAATAATTTTACTATTTGCAGTCATAGCGTACCTCCTAAATATATAATAAACTACTCTTTAATATATTCAGTGAAATTTTAATTTCCTTTAATTTTTCTCCATTAGTTTAATAATATCTTGTGGTTTATTTAAAATAAAATCTGGATTAAATTCAGATAAATTAAAAGCTCCCCACGAAGCTAAAGCAAACTTCATTCCAGCACTTTTGCTAGCAGCTTCATCAGCAATAGTGTCTCCAACGTATATTATATTTTCTGGATTTAAATTTAAGAGTTTTGCTCCTAAAAGTAATGGATCTGGATTTGGTTTATGTAAGAGAGTGTCCTCTGCTAATACAGCACAATCAATGTATATATTTAAACCTGTAGGAATAAAATCTATTTCATATTGTTTTTTCATTTTAGAACTTGCAATTCCAATTTTAATTCCATTTTGATGAAGGGTTTTAAAAACTTCTTTAAATCCTTCATATAAAGTAGCACCTTCTTCAAATTCATTGACATATTTAACCCATTTCTCATAAGAAGTTTCAACGTTATAAAATCCTAACATTTTTATAGTTTGTTTACCAGGATATGCACAATACTTAATAAGATCATTATAGGAAATTATTTTACCTAATTCTTCTAAAATTAATTTTTGTAATGGAACTATATTCATTTTTTGTGTATTTAAAACTGTTCCATCTAAATCAAAAAGAACTCCTTTAATAATATTTTTCATCATAACTCCTTTATATATTTATTATAAGCCCATATTATCATAATCTAATAGAATTGAAAAGTTCTCAAATTAAAATATATTGACATTAAATAATTAATATAATATTATCATAGGAACAAATCAAAAGGAAGAAAAGATTTATATGAAATATAGACTTTAGATTATATCATTCAGGAGAGGTATTGGATAAAAATATAAAAAAGAGTAATAATAAATATTGGGAGGGGAAGAATTGAAAATTAATATTGAACGTATAATAAGTGACCTAGAAATTTTAAATGCATTTAATAGTACTCCAGAAAATGGATGTACTAGATTTTCTTTTACTATTGAAGATACAAGAGCTAAAGAATATTTAATGGGAGAAATGAAAGCAATAGGTATGGAAGTGTGGTTTGATGGCGTTGGAAATTTACACGGACTTTTAAAAGGAAATGGAGAAAATAAAAAAATTGTAATGAGTGGCTCACATATAGATACCGTTACAAATGGAGGAAAATATGACGGTAATTTAGGTGTAATTGGAGCACTTGAAGTTGCAAGGGTATTGTCTAAAAGTGAAGTAAAAAGATATCATGATTATCAAGTTTCGATATTTATTGAAGAAGAGGGGCCTCATTTTGGAACTAATTTAATAGGAAGCAAGGCTTTTTGTAAAAATTTTTCTACTGCACAAAGCAGAAAAATTAAAGATTCTGAAGGAAACTCTATGTACGAAGTTATGAAAATGGCAAGATATAATCCAGATAATATAGATACAATTTCTTTTGAACCAAGTAAATACAAGGCTATGCTTGAACTCCACATAGAGCAGGGAAGAGTTTTAGATTTAGAAAATAAATCTATAGGAATTGTTAAAGGAATTGTAGGATTGAAATGGTTTAAGATAATAATAAAAGGTGAATCTAACCATGCTGGAGCTACACCAATGAAATATAGGTTAGATCCAGTTGTAGAAGGATGCAAATTAATATCTGAAATTCCTAATATTGTAAAATCTATGGATGATAACTCTATGGTGGCAACTGTAGGAAAAATTGCAGTATTTCCAAATCAAACTAACATAATTTCAAAATTTATTGAATTTACAATAGACTTAAGAGGAATTGATGAAGAAAATTTATTAACAGTTGTAGATATAATTGAAAGTCAACTAGATGAATTAAAAGAAAGAGGATTCTATTGCGAAATTGAACAAATAGCAGAAGCAAAAGGGGTTAAATCAAATTCAAATATTTTAGATATAATAGAAGAGTCTATAAAAATAAGAGAGTATAGTTATACAAAATTATATAGTGGAGCTAATCATGACACAAGCATTTTAGGAGAATATATACCTTCAGCAATGATTTTTGTTCCAAGTATAAATGGAAGAAGTCATTGTAAAGAAGAGTTTACTAAAAAAATTGATATAAAAGTAGGATGCCAGGTTTTATGTGATACAATTTATAAATTAGTAAAAGAATAAAAAAGGAAAATTTTAATGAAATAGATTCTATAGGATAGATGCATAAAAAAGCTAGTCTATTCTATAGAATTTTTTTGTATAATAATTTTCTAATAGAAAAAGGATATTAAAGATAAATTATGAAAATATAATATAGAATAATGATGAAATGGAGGAGTTAATGTATAGAATAATTCTATTAGAAAATGAACAAATTTTATTATCTAAAGAGATAGAAGATTACGATGAAATTTTTAACCACATTAATGTTTTAATAAAACAGCTAGATAAAAGTAAAAAAATTATAGTTCATGAAAAAAGAAATGATAAATGGATGAAGTTTGGAGAATGGAAGTTAGAATAAAAGAGCCTCTGAGGGAATAGAGGCTCTAAATATATATATTTCTTTTTAAAATAATAAAAATAATTAATAAGAAAAAAGATCAAACTATTCTATATGAAACAATTTCTGAAGTTGGAATTTTCTTTAAATTTATTCAATATAAAGGAAAAAGTTCCGAAATTACAAACGTACTTAAGGAACATAACATTCCTTTTTGATTATTTTCCATTTAAATCATTTTAATAATTTTTAGCTTTATTTAGAAAAATTCAAAATTTATCATCGCATATAAAGTGTTTTAATTTTGTAATTAAAGTATTAATAACGTAGTATTTAAAATAAAAAAAAACAAAAAAATTGACTTTTGTTTAAACTGAAAATATAATCATGTTTATAAAAGGTTAAATAAAATTATAACGGAGGAGATTAGAAATGTAAAAAGTACAAACTATCAACAATAAGATTATTATCTGTAAAAAAGGAGGAAGTTCAGTAGGTTTAATTTAAATCAATTGGACAAATAGAAAATGACAAACAAGAAAAAAAGAAGTTTTCCCACGGCATTTACTGTGCTTTTCATTATCCTTATTTTAGCTGCAGGTCTTACTTATATAGTTCCTTCAGGAAAATTCTCAAGATTAACTTATGATTCTCAGGCAAATGAATTTATTATTACTAAACCTAATGATTCAGTAGAAACACTTTCTGCAACACAAGAAACTTTAAATAAGCTTAAAATACAATTAAGTTTAGATAAATTTGTAGATGGAGTTATACAAAAACCAATAGCTGTTCCTAATACTTATACTCGAATTGAACAACATCCTCAAGGAATTTTAGAAATATTGAAAGCTCCTATTGAAGGAGTATTTGATACTGTTGATATAATGGTATTTGTATTAATTTTAGGTGGAATAATAGGAATTATTAATAAAATTGGTGCTTTTGATGCTGGTATAGCTGCACTTTCAAAACGAACAAAAGGAAAAGAATTTTTGCTTGTTACTTTAGTTTTTTTATTAACAACTTTAGGAGGAACAACCTTTGGTCTTGCAGAAGAAACGATAGCTTTTTACCCAATTCTTATGCCTATTTTTCTTGTAAGTGGATTTGATGCAATTACTTGTATCGCAGCAATTTATATGGGATCTTCTATTGGAACAATGTTTTCAACAGTAAATCCTTTTTCTGTGGTAATAGCTTCTAATGCAGCTGGAATTAATTTTACAAATGGTTTAATGTATAGAATTATTGTTCTTTCATTAGGGTCTCTAATAACTCTTGTCTATATGTATTACTATGCTAAAAAGGTTAGATTGAATCCTAAAGCTTCACTTGTTTATGAGGATGAGAATGCTATTCATGAAAGATTTTTAAAAAGCTATGATATCGAATCTAAAGTTGAATTTACTATAAGAAGAAAAATTGTTCTCCTTATTTTTGCACTAGCATTTCCTATTATGATTTGGGGAGTGGCAAGAGATGGATGGTGGTTTGAAGAGATGTCTACTTTATTTTTAGCTGACGCTATACTTATAATGATTTTTTCGGGACTATCTGAAAAGGATTGTGTTAATACATTTATTTCTGGGGCAGCTGATTTAGTCGGAGTTGTTTTAACAATAGGACTTGCTAGATCTATAAATATTGTTATGGATAATGGTTTTATTTCTGACACATTATTAAATTACTCAGCAGAGATTGTAACACAAATGAATGGAGGAGTTTTTGCAGTTGTACAGATGGTTGTATTTTCAGTATTAGGATTCTTTATTCCATCATCTTCAGGATTAGCTGTTCTCTCTATGCCTATTATGGCACCTTTAGCTGATACTGTTGGGGTATCTAGAGAGGTTGTTATAAATGCATATAACTGGGGACAAGGACTTATGTCATTTATAACACCAACTGGTCTTATTTTAGTAACTCTAGAGATGGCAGAAACAACTTTTGATAAATGGTTAAAGTATATACTTCCTTTAATGGGAATAATGGCAGTTTTTTCAGTTGTTATGCTTGTTTTAAACGCTTTGATATAGCTGGAGGTATAAAGTGAGAAAATTAAAAAAATTACAACCAGAAAGAGTTTTCTATTACTTTGAAGAGATATCTAAAATTCCTAGAGAATCTTATCAAGAGAAAGCAATTAGTGATTATATTGTTGATTTTGGAAGAAAATTAGGACTTGAAACTTACCAAGATAGTTCTTATAATGTAGTTTTAAGAAAAAAAGCTTCTTTAGGTTATGAAAGTTCATCAGGTATTATTATGCAAGGACACTTAGATATGGTTTGTGAGAAGGAAGATGACAGTTTCCATGACTTTTCAAAAGATCCTATTGATTTAATTGTTGATGGAAATAAATTAAAAGCAAATAAAACAACTTTAGGTGCTGATAATGGAATAGCTGTTGCGATAGCTATGGCTATTCTAGAAGATGATTCTTTTGAACACGGTCCGATAGAATTTCTTGGAACAACATCTGAAGAAGTTGATTTAGGTGGAGCTTTGGCCATAGATTCTAAAATTTTAAAAGGAAGTATGCTTATAAATTTAGATTCAGAAGATGAAGGTATTATAACAGTGGGATCAGCTGGTGGAATTGAATTAGATATCACTTTACCAACTACTAAAGTATACGAAGATCTTTCTTTTTCTTGGAATATTGAAGTCAAAAATTTATCTGGAGGTCATTCTGGAGTTGAAATTCATAAGAAAAAAGGTAATGCAAATAAAATAATATCTGAAATTTTAAGTGATATTAACTTTGAAGAAGAAATCTTTCTAGTTGAAATCTCAGGTGGAAGTAAAGATAATGCTATTCCTAGAAATGCTTCTGCTACTATTTCTTCTAAAAAAGATATTTCTACAACGATAAAAAATTCTATAAATAAAATTTTAGAAAAATATAGGTCTTTTGAACCCAATATCCAGGTAGAAATGATAGAAGTAGATACGATCACTAAAGTTATTGATAAAGAATCTTTTAAAAATTATTTAGGTTTAATTAAAAATATACCTACAGGAGTTAATACTTGGATTAAAGAATACCCTGATATAGTTGAATCATCTGATAATTTAGCTATTGTAAAAACATCTGTTGATTCAATTGAAATAATAGTTTCTTTAAGAAGTTCTGAAGTAAATATTTTAAAAGAGTTACAAGATAAGATTGTAAATATTGTTGAAGAATTTGGTGCAAATTATGATTTTTCTGCAGGATATCCAGAATGGAGATTCAATCCAATTTCTAATTTAAGAGAAAAAGCAATTTCAACTTATAAGGAATTATATAAAAAAGACATGAAAGTTGAAGTTATTCATGCAGGATTAGAGTGTGGAGCAATATCACAAAAGTACCCTAATATGGATATTATAAGTATAGGGCCGAATATTAAAGAAGTTCATACTCCTAGTGAATATTTAGATATATCATCTACTGAAAGAATTTATAATTATTTAAAAAAATTAATAAATAATTTGTCAAAGTATTAAAAAATTCTTTTAAAAAATAAAATTAGAGATTTAAAAAGGGATGGTTTTAAACCATCCCTAAAAAATATTTTCTTTTTTATTTTAGCTTAATTTTTGAATATTAACAGCGATAGTTTTAAATTCAGGCATATGAGCAACATTATCTAAATGAGATGCATCCGTTAGATAGTTTGGAGCACCATCAATAAAATGAAATGGCATAAAGAATATATCTTCTTTAACTTTATCTGTAATTTCTGCATAAGTTTCAATTTCTCCTCTTAAAGATAAAACTTTAATTCGTTCTCCATTAATTATATTTAATTCAGCTGCAGTAATGGGGTTAATTTCTATAAAACTATGAGGTGATTTTTCATTAAGACCATCAATTTTACCAGTTAAAGTTCTAGTATGATATTGATATAAAACTCTGCCAGTAGTTAAGAGATATGGAAATTGCTCAGTTTTATTTTCTCCAGATATAAGCTCATCATTTTCAAATAGAAGTCCTTTCCCCCGAGAAATACCATTTTTATGTAATATATCAGTACCACAATTATTTATAATAGGCCATTGTATTCCTATATTCTCAATTAATTTATAATTTAAACCTGAATAATTTTTTACTATTTTTCCAATTTCAATAGTCACGTCTTCAGGCGAAGTATAGTTTTGAGGAAAGTCCATAAATTTAAATAAATCTAATAGTATTTCATAATCAGATTTTGAATTTCCAATTGGATTAATAGCTTTTCGAACTCGTTGAATACGTCTTTCAGTATTTGTAAAAGTTCCATTTTTCTCAGCAAAACTACATGCAGGTAAAACAACATCTGCGTATTCAGTTGTTTCAGTCAAAAAAAGATCTTGAACAACTAAAAAGTCTATTTTAGATAAAGAAGATTTTACATGATTTAAATCAGCATCAGATAAAACAGGGTTTTCACCGATTATATATAACGCTTTAATATCACCATTCCCAGCAGCTTCAATCATTGAAGGGCCAAATTTTCCAATTTTTTCATTAAGTTTAACACCCCAAAAATCTTCAAATTGTTTTCTAATTTCAGAATCATCAACTTTTTGATTTCCAGGATATTTATTAGGATATGCTCCCATGTCCCCCGCTCCCTGGACATTATTTTGACCTCTAAGAGGATTTAACCCAGCGTTTTTAATTCCAAGATTACCGCATAAAAGAGCTAATGTAGCTAATTCCTGAACCTCATAAGTTCCATTAGTATGTTGAGTTATTCCCATTGTAAAATAAGTAGCTGTTGGACCATCGGCATATAGTCTAGCAACAGCTCTAATATCTTCTGGTGATATTCCACAAAGTTTTGATACATATTCTGGAGTATATTTTCTAGAACTTTCTAGAAGTTCATCAAATTTTTCTGTATTTTTAGAAACAAAATCTTTGTTGTAAAGATTTTCACTAATAATAACATTAATCATTCCGTTTAAAAGAGCAGAATTACTCTTTAAATTAATTTGTAAAAAATAATCGGCAATTTCACTCATATCTATTTTTCTAGGGTCTACTATAACTAATTTAGCACCTCTTTGCTTAGCTCTTTTTATCATAGTACCAATAACAGGGTGAGTCTCTCGTGCATTAGATCCAAGTATAAATATAGTTTTATTATTAGAAATTTCTTCAATACTATTAGTCATAGCACCAATTCCTAAACTAAGCCCAAGACCACTTCCTGTTGTTGAATGACAAAATCTTGCACAATGATCTATATTATTTGTTCCAATGGCAACTCTCATAAATTTTTGAAAAAGGTAATTTTCTTCATTTGTACATTTAGCAGAAGAGAATCCTCCAATAGCATCTGAGCCGAATTTATCCTTAATTTCTCTAAATTTATTAGTGATTAATTTATACGCTTCATCCCAAGTTGCTTCTGTTAAAACACCATTTTTTCTAATTAATGGATTTTTTAATCTATTTTTATGATTAATGAATGAAAATCCAAACTTTCCTTTGACACATAATAAGCCATTATTAGGTGAAATATCTCTTGGAGTAGCCCCAACAACTTTATTATTTATTGTTCTAAATTCAATTTGACAGCCAACCCCACAATAAATACATGTGGTATTAGTTTTTTCTGTGTCACAAATTCTAAATTTAATTTTTGATTTAGCCATAAGAGCTCCAGTGGGACACTTACTAATACAATTACCACATGACACACATTTAGTTTGATCTAATATAGAGTGTCTTTTACCATTAGTACTTCCCATCTTTATAGCATGATTACATTGAAGATTAGTGCAAATTTGAAAACATCTTCCACAAGCGACACATTTATTTGGATCAACATAATAAAATGGATTACTAGAATCTATAGGTAATAGATTAGTAGTGGGAATCTTTTTTTCTATTTCATATTGGAAGCAATATTTTTGTAATCTACAATCACTAGTTTTAGGACAAATGAGACAATTTTCATGATGATTATCAATGTAATCTTGAAGCAAATTTTTCCTAAAAGTTAGAACATCGTCACTATCTGTATTTAAAATTAAGTTTTCTTCAACTTTAGTTTGACATGCTTTTTTTAATGAACCATTGATATTTATTGTGCAGAGTCCACAAACACCAAAATTTTTATCTAGTCTGCTATCATGACAAAAATTAGGTAGTTCAATTCCTATTTTATTTAAGGCATCTAATACTGATAGTGTTTCATCAAGTTCAATAATATTATTATTTAATGTTACTTTGACCACAATGTCCCTCCTTAGATTTTCTTATGATATTTAACTATATATACACTTAAATTATGAGAGTTCCTTTACAAATAAAAAAGGATAATAGAAGAAATTTCTCAATAATATACTAAAAATAAATTACTGGGAGGATTTATGATAAGCTGTATAATTTTAGCCGGAGGGAAAGGATCTAGAATGGAATATAAAAATAAAGCCCTTCTAAAAAAAGATGGAAAATTTTTTATTGAAATAATTTTAGAAAATATAAAAAAAATAAAACAAATTGACGAAATTTTAATTAGTTCAAATTCAAATGAGCTTGATTATTTAGGAGTTAATGTGTACTCAGATGAAATAAAAAATATAGGACCAATGGGAGGATTTTTTACAGTACTCCCTAAAATAAAAAATGAATTTGCTATAATATTACCATGTGATTTACCTTTTCTAAGTGAAAGATTAATTGAAGAGCTTATAAATGAATTAAAAATAGAAAATTGGGATATAATTGTTCCTAAAATAAATGGTAGAATAGATTATTTAGTAGGAATTTATTCTAAAAATATTTTTAATTCTGTAAAAAAATTAGTAGAGCAAAAAAAATATAAGATTGCATTTTTAGAAGAAGGGAATAAGGTAAAACACATAGAATTAACTGAAGAGTACTTAAAATATTTAAGAAATATAAATACTATAGATAATTTTAAAGAGTTTTGTTAAAAAATATGTTATAATTATTCCTTAAGTATTTTAAGGAGGCAAGGATGAAAAGTAGATTTGAGCAAAGAGTTATAAAATTGTCTATTTTAATAACAACTCCATTGTTAATACTTCTCATAGGAATAATTACATATACTGAAGTTAATAATGAAACTAACAAAGTAAAAAGAAGTTTAAATGAAGTAGCTCTTGAAATATCTGATACAAGATTTGTAAAAGAATCTATAATTTCTAAAAAGTTTAATCTTCAAAAATATGCAGAGGTTTTTGTTGATAATAATCAAGATGTAGATATAGTAGTTATAGCAGATAAGAATAACCTTAGATTTAGTCATTTAGATCCTAGTAAAATAGGAGAAACTTTTGGAACCAAAGATAGTGAAAATGTTTTAAAAAATAAAAAAGGTTATTTTATAATAACTAAAGGTTCTCAAGGATTAACCTATAGAAGGTTTGAGCCTATTGTAGAAGATGATAAAATTATTGGCTTTGTTATGGTTGGAAAGCTTTTTAATATTTTTAAACATACGATATTTTTAATTTTATTAAAAATTTTAGTCTTATCGTTAATAAGTTCAATTTTTATTTTTATAAGTTCAAAAATTTTTGCTAAAAAGATTAAAAAAGAAATGTTAGATTTAGAACCAGAAGAGATCACAAAATTATATATAAATACCAAAAGTCTTGTTCAACAACAAGCAGCTATTATAGATAATATTCATGAGGGAGTTGTTGTTTTAAATTCAACTTTTGAGATAATAAACATCAATAAAAAAGTTTTCGAAATTCTTCATGAATTTGAAATTAACTCTTTTATAGAAAAATTTAGCAATATTTTTTATGAGAAAAAAAATATTTATTTTAAAGAGATAAAAGTTGGTCATGAAAAGGTTTTTGTATGTATAATACATCTTTTAGAAGAAAAAACTCATCTAGGAGTAATCATAACATTTTATAAACATATTGAAATTATTAACTTGGCAAAAGAATTAACAAGTATAAATAATGTTATTAACGGATTTCGTGAAAATAACCATGAATTTAAAAATCAACTTCAGGTTATATCAGGTTTAATTCAATTAAAAAAATATGATTTAGTTCAAGAATATATGAAAAATTTAGAAAATAGTAATATGAAAATTTTAACTGAAATTGCTAATATATCAGATTATTATATATTAGGAATTTTAATTGGAAAATTCAGTGTTATAAAAGAAAAAGGTATCTTATTTACTATTGACCAAGATTCAGTTTTATTTAGAGAGCATGGTTCTATTACGTCTTTAGATATAATAACTATAGTATCTAATCTTTTAGAGAATGCAATTGAAGCTTTGGAAAAAAGTAAAACAGAAAATAAGCAGATTGAACTACTTTTATTAGAAGATGAAGATTCTATTCAGATAACTGTATTTGATAATGGTTTAAAAATTGATCCTATCATAAAAGAAAAAATGTTTGAAAGATATGTATCTTCTAAGGGAGAGAATCGCGGAATAGGGTTATCTCTTGTAAAGTCTAAAATTGAACTTTATAATGGTAGATTTATCTTAGAAGAAGTAGAGGGAGGAAAATACTTTACAATTATATTAAACAAGGAGAATAGTAATGATATACAAGGTATTAATTGTTGAAGATGATCCTATGGTTGCATCTATAAATAAAATATTTTTAGAGAAATATAGCAATTTAGAAGTTATAGATATAGTTAAGAGTGAGGCAGCTGTATTAGAAGTTTTAGAAAAAACTAAAATTGATTTAATTCTTTGTGATGTTTATTTAGGTGAAAGCAATGGAATTGAAATATTAAAAAAAATTAGGAATAAAAATATATTAACAGATATTATTTTTATTACGGCATTAAATGAGTCTAATAAAATAAAAGAGGCAATTGCATTTGGTGCTATAGATTTTTTAATAAAACCATATAGTCAAAATAGATTAGATTCAGCTATAATAAAATTTTTTAAAAAAAATGAGATACTTATAAAATCTGTAATGATTCAAGAAGAGTATGATGAATATTTTGCCTTTGACTCAAATCAATTAGAATTTCCAAAGGGGATAAATAAAAAAACTTTAGATAAAATTGAGTTTTTTTTAAATGAAAACAGGAAAAAATGGTGGAATGCTAATAAACTTTCTGAGCATCTTAATATAAGTACGGTAACTTTAAATAAATATTTAAAATATTTGGTTTCTATAAATAAATTGATTATAAATACATCTTATGGAGAGATTGGAAGACCTGAAAATTTTTATAAATATCAAAATTAAAAAACACTAGAATTTATTTCTAGTGTTTTTTGCGTATAAAAATTAATATTTTGATTTAAAGTATAAATGATATTAAAAAACTAAGTGTTACAATAGAGAAAATTGTTCCAACTATTGCAGAACTAGAACTTTCAACTTCTGAAACTCCATATTTTAATCCAAACATTGTTGAAATTGTAGCTGTTGGCATAGCGCATAGTAGTAAAATTTCCTTAGCCATAATACCCTTTAAATGAAATAAAACAATTAAACCACTCATTAAAATAGGTTGTAATATATTTTTCATAAATATATTGAAATAAACTTGTCCTGATAAAACAATTTTATAACTAGCCATAATTAATCCTAAAGAAAATAATGAAACTCCTGATGTACTTTTCCCGATAAGCTCAAAAGAATGAAAAATAACCTTAGGTACTTCAATATGAAATACAGAACAAAGTAATCCTAATATGGGAGCTATAATTAATGGCTTTTTCATACAGTTGATTAAACTTGATTTAATTATTTTTATAGGACTTGCTGTAGCATCTTTTGATTCTAATATAATTGTAGTTATAGGAATCATAAAAACACTTGTTATAACGTTACCAATTGCAACAGAGATTAAAGCTTCCGGTCCAATTAAAGATGTTAATACTGGAATCCCCATAAATGCCATATTAGGGAATGCACATACAATTGAACCTTGTGCAGCTTTTCTTGAATCATATTTAAAAATATGCTTTTGAATAAGAAATGAAATTACATAAAGTCCCATTAAAGCTAAAGCAAATGAAGATATTATTCTAATATCTAAAAGAGTCTTAGGATTAGCTTTAGCACTACCAATAAAAAGATGTAGCGGGAAACTGAACATCATTACATAGTCAGCAAAAGCCTTTTTATGTTCTATTGAAACAATTTTCTTTTTTCCAGAAAACCACCCTAAAGCGATTACAAAAAATACTGGTACAATAGAATTTAATATCGTATCTAACACATTAAAACCTCACTTATTCTTTATTTTAAAGATTATTTTTTAACTAAATCTGAAATAGATTTTGCTACAGCCTCTGCAACTCTAGGATCAAATGGACTAGGTATTACATATTCAGTTGTTAATTCTTCATCAGTTATAAGATTGGCTATAGCTTGAGAAGTTGCAAACTTCATTTCTTCAGTTATTTTTTTTGCTCCACTTTCAAGTGCACCTTTAAATAGTCCAGGGAATGCTAAAACATTGTTAATTTGGTTAGGATAGTCTGATCTTCCTGTACCAACAATTTTTGCTCCTGCAGCTAGAGCTTCTTCTGGCATAATTTCTGGAGTAGGATTAGCCATTGCAAAAATAATTGAATCTTTATTCATCTCTTTTACCATTTCAGGTTTTAAAAGTCTTGGTGCCGACACTCCAATAAATATATCTGCTCCTTTTATTGCTTCTTTTAATCCACCCTTTAAGTTTTCTTTATTTGTAATTTCAGATAACTCTTTAGTTAGAAAGTTATATTCCCTATTTTTATCATCTCTAGCAATGATACCATCAATATCTATAGCTAAAATATCTGCTACTCCTAAAGTTTTAATCATTTTAATGATAGATGATCCTGCAGCTCCAGCTCCACAAACAATAACTTTAGCTTTAGTTATATCTTTTTTTAAAAGTTTGTATGAATTTAAAATTCCTGCTGTTACAACAATGGCAGTTCCATGTTGATCATCGTGAAATACAGGTATATCTAACTCCTCTTTTAATCTAGTTTCAATTTCAATACATCTAGGAGCGGAAATATCTTCTAAATTTATTCCACCAAAGCTAGGTGCTAATATTTTACAAGTTTTTATAATCTCTTCAGTATCTTGAGTATCTAAGCATATAGGAAATGCGTTAACTCCAGCAAACTCTTTAAAAAGAATAGATTTTCCTTCCATAACAGGTAAAGCAGCTTCAGCTCCAATGTTTCCAAGTCCTAATACAGCAGACCCATCACTTATAACAGCGACCATATTTCCTTTAGAAGTATATTTATAAACGTCAGTTTTATTTTCTGCTATTCTTCTACAAGGTTCAGCAACTCCTGGTGAATAAGCTAAACTAAGCTCTTCTTTTGAAGTTACAGATACTTTACTAATAACCTCAATTTTTCCCTTATTTTTTTCGTGAAGTTCTAATGATTTTTCATAAACAGTTTCTTTTTTCATGATACATCTCCTCTAAAAAATTTTTAAGTTTACTCAAGAGGAATAATAACATAAAAAACTAAATAAAAAAATTTAACAAAGATTATAAATAGTTAATTAAATTAATTAAATTTTTGAACTAAATTATTTACAAGAATAAGTTATAAAGTTATACTTATAGTTAATATAAATATAGAGGAGGAAAGTATATGCTTAAATTAAAAAAAGGAGATATAATTGGCTATTATTCACCATCTTCGCCAGTTACTTTTTTTGCTCCTAGAAGATATGAACGGGCTATAGAATTTTTACAACAAAAAGGATTTAAACTATTAGCAGGAAATCTTACTGGAAAAAATCAAGGTTATAGATCAGGAAACATACTGGAAAGAGCTAGTGAATTAAATACTCTTATTGAAAATAAAGATATAAAATGTATAATATCAACAATTGGTGGAAATAATTCTAACTCCATTTTGCCTTATATAAATTATGAAGAAATTAAAAAAAATCCAAAAATATTTATAGGATATTCAGATGTAACTGCTATTTTATTAGCCATTTATGCAAAAACAGGGATTATAACTTATTATGGTCCTGCTTTAGTTTCTAGTTTTGGTGAATTTCCTCCTTTAGTTGAGGAGACTTTTTCTTACTTTTCAAATATTTTAGTAGAAAATATAAAATTTCCTTATCTATTAAAAACTCCGGAACAATTTACAGATGAATTTATAAATTGGGAGGATCAAAAAAAATGCAAAAAAATGTATAAAAATAATTTAATAACAGTTATTCCTGGAAAAATCTCTGGAAGACTTATTGGTGGAAATTTAAATACTATTTATGGAATTTGGGGAAGTGAATATATGCCTGAAATAAAAAGTGGAGATATATTATTTATTGAAGATTCTTTAAAAACTGCTGCTGATATTGAACGAAGTTTTTCATTTTTAAAATTAAATAAAGTTTTTGATAAAATAAGTGGAGTTATTTTAGGAAAACATGAACTATTTAATAATCAAAATAGCAATAAAAGGCCTTATGAGATTTTATTAGAAGTTCTTGGTGATAAAAAAATACCTTTTTTAGCTGAATTTGATTGTTCACATACTCATCCTATGTTAACGCTACCAATTGGTTCTCAAGTTGAATTAGATGCTACAAATAAAAGAGTTACATTGTTAAGTTTTTAAAAGAAAAGCATCATATTTTAAGTATAAAAATACATAAGAAATTAAATAAGGGGGAGTTTTATGAATAAATTATTTATAATTTTATGTATATTTTTTTCAATATATTTTCAATGTTTTTCTACAGTTAAGATTTTTTCTCATGGAGATAAAAATGATAAAAAAATAGCTTTAACTTTTGATGATGGTCCAAATGATAGTTCTTTACCTAAAGTTTTAAATTTACTGAAAGAAAATAATATAAAAGCGACATTTTTCTTTATAGGAAAAGATATCCCTTCCAAAAAGAAAGAGGTAGAAAGAGCTTATAAAGAGGAGCATTTAATTTTAAATCATAGTTATAGTCATGGAAATTTTGGAAATTCTTCTAAAGAAGCTGTAAGAACTGAAATTAAAGAGACTAATGATATAATTAAAGAGATCTTAGGAGTTGAACCAGCCTTGTATAGACCACCATATGGAATTATTACTGAAAATGTAAAAAAAGCAGTAGAAGAATTAGATATGAATATTGTTTTATGGAATGTTGATGGAGAAGATTGGAACGCTAAAAGAAAACTAGATGAAGTTATAACTACTCAAGAAAAAGAAACAAAAAATGGAAGCATTATACTTATGCATACCCAGCCTGATAAAACAACATCTTACGAAGCGTTGAAAAAATTGATTCCTTATTATAAAAATAAAGGGTTTGAGTTCGTAAATTTAGAAGAACTGTTAAATATAAAAGCATATAAATGAAAAAAGAGGTATAAATTAAATACCTCTTTTACATATTTGTAGTCATAAATAAAGACATTGAAAGAAACCATATTATAGAACCTAAAATTATCATAACTAACGATGCAATAAGAAAGTTCTTTAAATTTTGATTAGTATTATTAGAAACTAACCATTTAATCCACATTATAATATTAACAATAGGTATCATCATTATAATTTGAATTATAATCCAGTCTTTGACTGTTAAAACTTTTTCATTATCTTTAACTTCCATTATTTATAAAAGATATTTAAAAATATCTTTTTTCACCTCCTCTTTAAAGTAGACATACAATATTGTACAGTTAAAAAATTAGATTTCCTTTACATTAATAAAAAAACGTTAAGAAATTTCTTAACGTTAAATTTAAATATTAATTAGCAACAGTTTCTATAATTTCCTCTGTATTGATAACTTCAGAATTAGGAATTACAATTTCTCCACTTGTTTCTTCTGTTACATCTGCAGCTACTGATTCTTCAAGAGCTTCAACGGTACTGTTAGTTGGAATTTTTTCAACAACAGTAGTTTGTTCAATAACAACTTCATCTGTTTTAAGTGAATTTTTATCGTCATTTCCACACGCTGTAAATATTGTTAATATTGATAATGTAAGTAAAATTTTTTTCATTATAAAACTCCTTTTAGTTGTAAATTCTTAGAATAAAATTATACACCTGTTTTTAATAATTGTATATTTGAAATTTTGATATAAAAATTTTGGTACAATTTTGCAACTATAATTAGTTCATATTTGTTTATAATCATAACAAATAAAAATTAGTTTGATTTTTTCTTGAACAAAAGTTATACTAAAGCAATAAGAGTAAAAAAATTTGAAAATAAAAATTTAATCAAAATAATTGGGGGATATATATGCTAGAAGAGTTACAGTCAATTTTTAATACTCTTTCAACAGGAGTTGTAGTTTTAAATAATAAAGCGGAAGTAAAATTTTTAAATCAATATATGACAAGTGTTATAAAGAAAAAAAAATTAAATACTTTACATTTAGGAGAACTTTTTGGAAATTTATTTACTTGTATTCATACTGAAGAAAATAGTCAAAAATGTGGGGAAACAAAAAATTGTCCAGAATGTCCACTTAGAAATTCATTAGAAAATGTGTCAAAAGCGCTTCAAATAGTTGTATTTGAAAAAGAATTTTATCTTACTGAAGAGAAACAAAAATTAAAAAAATTTTTTGGAATTAGTATGAAGCCAATTCTAAATTCCTTAGAAGGTGAAGTTTTAATTGAAGTATTTCCTATAAAACATGATAAAGTTAAAGAATTTTATATTTATTATCAAAGTATAGAAGAGGTAAATAAAAAAGTCTATAAAGATCTTTTAACTGGTCTTTATAATAGAAATTTTTATGAAGAAAAAATATCAAAAATATACTCTAATTTTAACACTTTAAGTGTTATTTTATTTGATATAGATAACTTTAAAAGTTTAAATGATACACAAGGTCATATAGAAGGAGATCGTATTTTAAAAGAACTTTCTGAGATAATAAGGAAGAATACTAATGGTGAAAGTTATGGAATAAGAATGGGTGGAGATGAATTTCTAATATTGCTTAAAGAGAATAAAGAAAATGCATTAAACATAGCCAAATCTATTTTAGAAGATTTTAAAAAATTGAATAAAAGTATAAGTGCGGGATTAGTAGAAAAAAATGTGAATTTAATGGATATAAAAGAACTATATAAAAAAGCTGATATGGCTCTTTATACTGCAAAAAAAAATGGAAAGGGAACTATCGTAGTAAGTTATTAAATAAATATATGATATTCTTTAAAATCATGGTATAATACTTAATACACAAAAAATATTAAATGGAGAAAATATGAATTTTAAAGAATTTAATTTAAAGAAAGAAATAATGGCACAAATAGAAGCTGTTGGATATAAAGAAGCTACACCTATTCAAAGCCAAGCTATTCCTACGATATTAGAGGGAATTGACCTTTTAGGACTAGCAAAAACTGGAACAGGAAAAACTGCTGCATTTGTTTTACCAATTTTAGAAAAAATAGCAACAACAAAAGGTAAAGGTAAAGGAGTAAGAGCTCTTATAATAGCTCCTACAAGAGAGTTAGCTGAACAAATTAATAGTACTGTATTACAGCTTGGAAAACAAATTAATATTAAAAGTTTAACTGTTTATGGTGGAACATCAGTAAAAAAACAAGCGGACGCTTTAAAGACAGGAGTTGATATTGTTGTAGGTTGTCCAGGAAGAATATTAGACCATATAAATCAAGGCAATTTAGGACTTACGAGACTTGAATTCTTAGTACTTGATGAAGCAGATCATATGTTAGATATGGGATTTTTAAAAGATATTGAAAAAATTGTGAAATACACACCTAAAAAAAAGCAAACTCTTTTCTTTTCAGCTACAATGCCTAAAGAAATAAAAACACTTGCATTTAAAGTTTTACAAAAAAACCACAAAACTGTTGAAATTGAATATAAAGATCCTGTTAAGTTAATAGAGCATGAATTATATTATATAGATCACGATGATAAAAAAGCTAAACTCTTAGAATTATTAGATAATTCAGAAATTGAATCAGTTATTGTTTTTACAAACGGGAAACATAAAGCTAGACATCTTAGTAAAACATTAGAAAATAAAGGATTAAAAGCTGTAAACTTCCAAGGTAACTTATCTCAAAATCAAAGAGATGCAGCTTTATCAGGCTTTAGAAGTGGAGAATATAATATACTTGTGGCAACAGATATCGCTGCGAGAGGACTCGATATACCTCAAGTTACTCATGTTATAAATTTTGATTTACCTAAAACAGCTGAAGCTTTTACACACAGAAGTGGAAGAACAGGAAGGGCAAATAAAAGTGGAAAAGTTATATCATTCTCTTCAATAGATGATAAAAAAATATTAACAGAAATTTTAAAAGTAAATAAAATAGAATTTACTCAAATTCATGGTAATGAGAAATCATTATCAAAAAAACCGATAAAAGTATATAATGAAAATAACAAGAAAAATTTTAATACTAATAAAAAATCAGACAAGGCTCCAAATAAATTTAATTCAAACAGAAAAAAAATATAATAAAAAAGTCCATCTTCTAAAACTTAGGAGATGGACTTTTTTATTAAAATAACCAATCTCGTATTATATGTATAATACGAGATTGGTTATTTTGATTATATTGCTATAATCTTATATATATAAAATAAATTTATATTTTGCGAGATAAAATTTACTATAATACGAGACTATACATAAAACAAAAAATAACTTCAAAAAAGTTATTTTTGTTTTATGTAAAAAATAATTATTTTTTATTATTTGTAATTTATTGTTTTTTTAGATATTATAAACTTATTATTAATAATGAACCCATAGCTAAATAAACACCACTTGAAACATAATTCATATACTTTTGAAAATTTCCTTTAATATTTTTTATAAAATGCGATACAAAACTAGCTAAACATACAAACCAGATAATCTCAACTATTAAATAAATACTTCCCAATATTAGAGCTTCTTTTCCATAGTTTTGTGTGTCTATCACAAATTGAGGGATGAAAGTAACAAAAAATAATAAGATTTTAGGATTAGCTAAATTTGTAATAACACCTCTAAGATAGCAATTATTTTTTACTACTTTAGTATTTTCTAAATTATTTATATCTTTATTTTTTAAACTTATAATACCTACATAAAGTAAATATAAACCTCCTATAATTTTTATAACACTTAATAAGCTTGGAAAAACATATAATAATGATGAAAGTCCAGCAGCAGCAATTATATTGTAAATCATTCCTCCTGTCATAATTCCTAATGCTGATAAAATTCCTTCTTTTCTTCCTAAAGAAGCTGAATTGTTTAAAACATAAATTGTTGCAATCCCTGGTGTTGCTGCAATGATTAGTGATGAAAATATAAAACTTAGTAACATAATTTTAGTCCTTTCTACTTTTTTTGTATTTAATATTGATATCAACATTGAGATAGTAACATAGTTTCATATTTTTTTCAATAAAATAATGAATAATTTATTCATTATTTTGAATTTTGTGATAATATGATTTTTATGATATAATTATTATAAAGTATATAAAAGATGGGTGATATATAAATGGAAATATCAGAAAAAATAAAAAATTTAAGAAAAGATCGTAATTTATCTATTAAAGAACTTTCTGAAAAAACAGGTCTTTCTGTTGGTTTTATTAGTAATTTAGAAAGAAATATTAATAGTCCATCAATAGCTAATCTTCAACTTATTTGTAAAGTATTAGATATAAGCTTAATTGATCTCTTAAAAGAAGAAAAAGAGCCTGTAACTATATTAAAATCAGAAAATAGAACACTACTTTTCACTTCAAATAAAGAGGGAACTAAATATTATAATTTAATTCCTGATAATTATGAACTTAATGGTAGTTGTGTTATTATAAGTCCTAAGCACACCTCTGAAAATATAAGATGGAGCCATTCACATGATGAGGTTGGAATTATTATTGAGGGAGAATTAGAAATAAATCTTTCAAATAAAAAAATCTATAAATTAAAAAAAGGAGATTCAATTTATATAAAGAAAAATACACCTCATAAATATCGTAATCCTGGATCTGTTCCTGCTATTACTCATTGGTTTTCTATAAAAAAATAAAAAGGAGATTTATTTGAAATTAAAAAAACTTATAAATTATAAAGAGAATACAATTAATTTTTTTAATAAAATGTCTAATAAAAAACATGGAGATTCATTTAAACATTATGATAATGTTATTAATTGGATAAAAAAATTCCCCATGAATACACTTTTAGATTTAGGAACTGGAAAAGGAGATTTAATAGAAAAAATAATAATAGTTTTTTCAAAAAATAATAAAAATTTAAATTTAATAGGTATTGATATATCTCCTAAAATGATTGAACAGGCTAATAAAAAAAATCTTTTAGCTGAATTTAAAGTTGGAGATAGTGAAAATATAGAATTTAAAGATTCTTATTTTGATATTATAACTTGCATAAATTCATTTCACCATTATTCTAATCCAGAAAAAGCTATTTCTGAGATACAGCGAACTTTAAAACCAAACGGTATTATTATTTTAGGAGAAATTTGGCTTCCAATTTTTCTAAGAAATTTAGTTAATTTTATATTACCCTTTTTAAAAACAGGAGATTATAAAATTTATTCAGCTAAAGAAATTGAAAAAATTTTTTCTAATCAGAATATTAAATTATTAGAAAAAAAGTATATTTTTCCAACTAACTATACTTATTTATTTAAAAAGCTGAAATAAAATTAATTTATTTCAGCTTTTTATTTTTATTTCATTCTTTTTAAAATAGTTGATATAAATGACAGCGGAAACATCCATACAATATTATAACCCCAAACATATAAAATATCTTTTATCGTTATAGATTCTACTAACCATCCAAAATAAGTCATAAATACAACAAAAATTTGTGTTAAAACTATAGCTAAAAATAATTTCCATTGAGGAAACGGCTTTGTAAAAAACCATCCAGAACGTCTCGTTATAAATAATAATAAATGTCCACCAACAACTAATTGTAAGAAAACTAGAGTTTGCAGTTGGCTAAAGCTTGTTATTTGACTCCAATCTCGATCTGCCCATATAACAAGAGCAATACTTTGAATAACAGATATAATTCCTAAAACAAAACTTACAGAAAATACTTTCTTTTTATTCCAAACAGAAGGTCCTGAACTTATCTCAGCATTGTCATAAGCAATTGTCATTATAGGAATATCATCTAGTAATGCCAAGGATACAAGCATTATTGCTGTTAATGGAAAAAATGAATTTCCTTCCTCTGGTATAACTCTATGAATTAAATACTTTCCTATTAGTGTTACAGCTACAGAAAATATCATAATATTAATAGTCATTGCTATCCTATAATATATATAACTCATCATTCTTGAAAAAATCTTTTTAGCTTCATTTACAGCATTTTCAATTACACTAAGTCCAGGATTGGTTAAAATTAATGCAGCAGCAGCTCTTGCTGCATCAGTAGCACCTGAAACTGCAATTCCACAATCAGCTTGTTTTAAAGCTGGAGAATCATTAACTCCATCTCCTGTCATAGCACAAACATGCCCTTTTGATTGAAGTACTTTAACTATTTCGTATTTATGTTGAGGAAAAACTTCTGCAAATCCGCTAGCTGACTCTACCTGTTTTTGCATATTTGAGTTTATTTGTATGTTTTTATCATCTGTTCCAAAGACATCTGTTGCTAGTAAAATATTATCTCCTATTCCAAGCTGATTAGCTACTTCCTTAGCTATATTTTGACTATCTCCTGTTATCATTTTAACATTTATTCCTTCTGCTTTTAAAGCTTGAACAGTTGATTTACTATCTGTTCTTAATGGATCTGCTAAAGAGAATGTTCCTACATAACTCCATGTCTCTCCATCACCTATTGCAACTCCTAAAGATTTAAATCCATGAGAAGCTAATTCATCTATTTTATCTTGAATTACTTTTAAAGTATCACCAACTAATTTACACATTTCAACAATAACTTGAGGAGCTCCTTTTACTATATGAAATTTTTTCCCGTCTTTTTCTACAATAGCTTCTACTCTTTTTATAACAGGGTTAAAAGGTATAAAAGTATCAACTTTGTATTGACTTAATTGATCTTTTGATTTTAAAGTATTTTCAATAGCTAAATCAATAACATCTTCTCCTTTTGGGTCTGATGCTAAAACTCCATATATAGTCATCAAATCTGTAGTATTATTTCCCACAGGAAAAACTCCTGCAACACTTAATTTATTTTGTGTCAATGTTCCAGTTTTATCACTACAAAGAACATCTACACTAGCTAAAGCTTCTATAGAGTTTAACTTAGATACTATCGCTTTCATTTTAGACAATTGTAAAGCTCCTAATGCTATTGTTACTGATATTACAGCAGGCATAGCTACTGGAATTGTTGCAACCATTAGAACTAATACTGTTTTTACTATTCGTAAAATAGTAGTTTGATCTAAAGGTCTTATTAATATTAATTGGAATGTTACAAGAATTATAGATAAAATTATTGCACCAATTATTAAAAAATTACCTACAGATGTTATTTCACCTGTTAATTGACTTTTAGCACCAGCTTCGGCTACTAATTTTGCTGTTTTACCAAAATAAGTATTTACTCCTGTTGCAGTTACAACGACTATTACACTTCCTTCTTTAGCTATAGAACCTGAATATATAACATCTTGTATATTTTTAGTTACAGGTAAACTTTCTCCAGTCAAAGCTGATTGATCTACTGTTAAGTAGTCTCCACTTAAAATTTGAGCATCAGCAGGAACAACATTTCCTAAAGTTACTGCAACAATATCTCCCATAACTAAATCTGACGCTGGAATTTCTTGCCATTTAGAATCTCTTAAAACATTAGCTTTTAATGCTAAATCATTTTTTAATGCTGCTAGTGCATCTTGAGCACTTTTATCTTGTCTCCATCCAATAAAAGCATTTAGTAAAAGTAATAACAATATAATTATAAAATCTTTTATATCCATTGTTATTAATGATAGTACAATTGCAGCTTCAATCATCCAAGGAATTGGCCCCCAAAAATATGGCATCAATTTCTCTAAAAGAGTTTCTTTTTTTTCTTCTAATGCATTTTTTCCATCTCTTGACAATCTTTTTTGAGCTTCTACAGTTGATAATCCATTTTTTCCATCAGTTTCTAATTTTTTCAATAAATCATCATTTGAGATTTTATCCATAACTTTTTCCTCCTATCCATCTTTTAAACTCCAGTATTCTGAAATTTCATGCAGTGATTTTCCTTTAGTTTCAGGAATTGTAAAAACTAAAATAAAAAAAATAAATCCAAAAACTGAATAAATAAAAAATATTGAAGATCCTTTAAAAATCCTGTTTAAAAAAATACTATTCGCTATTATAGGAAGCGTCCATGATACTAAAAAATCACTCATCCAGTTTATAATCCCCGCAAAACCAAGGCTATATGCTCTTAATGGAGTTGGAGATAATTCACCTATATATAAAAATCTTATAGCTCCTGCTGAAAAGTTATAAGAAAATATAAATAGATAAACTAAATAAACAAGAAGCATAGAATAAGCATCCATATAGATATGGATTCCTATTATAAATAAAGAAGCTGACATAATAAATGTACCTATAAATAACAAAGTCTTCCTTCCAAATTTATCTACTGTAAGCATAGAAATTAAAGAGCCTATTGTAAAAAATATCCCATTTATTATGCTTTGATAAAAAGCTGTATCAGGACCTTCGGGCATTATTTTTCTAAAAATATCTGATGAATAATAAATCAATGGATTAATACCACAAAGTTCCGTTAAAGCAGCCATAAAAAATGATATAAATATCAATTTTTTTAATTTTCCACTTTTTTCCATTTGATGTTCTATATTCTTTGTTTCATCATCATTCCTATTATATTTACTATGTGTCTCTATAAATTTATCACTATCTATATCAGGCCATATTTCTTCCATAAGCTTTTTCGCTTCATCATCTCTATTTTTCATTAAAAACCAAATTGGACTATTTACTATAAAAAATAAAAAAATTAAATAAATTATAACTACAATAACCTCAGTTCCATATATTGTTTTCCACATCCAAATGTTATCTTGAGATAAACTTTGATGATTTAACATAATAAATGTCATAAAATAACCAACAATTATTCCTAATCCCGTTGTAAATTGTAGTATCGATCCTAATCCTCCTCTTATACTAGGAGGTGCAATTTCTGTTACATATGATGGTTCTGAAGAAAATAATAATCCCATTCCCGCTCCAGCTATCCCTCTATATAATAGAAATAGTTTAAATTTATCACCAAATATATATACTCCAATTGCTCCAATTAACATTAGTATAGTACCTATAATTAACGCTTTTTTTCTTCCCATATCATCATTTATTCTCTTAGTAAAAAGACTCCCAAAAACTGCCCCTACTATAAAAACAGATAATGCAAATCCTTCCCAAGCTGAATTAAGATTAAAGTGTGTAGCTACATTATTTATAGTTCCACCTGATACTCCCATATCGTAACCTAAAACAAAGCCTGCACTTCCTGCAATAAAGGATGAAATTATAGCTTTTTTATACTTCATATTTAGTCCTCCTTTTTCAGAATTTATTATTTAAATAATAATCTTGATATGAGAACTCTTTTTCATCTTTGGAAGTTTTTACTAAAGAATACGTTCCATCTTCATTTTCTTTCCATCTTTTAACATTATCTTTTAATATATTTTCAAAATAAGAATCTAACTGAATTTTATTTTTACTATTTTTGACAGGAAACATAAGCTCCACTCTTCTCTCTAAATTCCGTGTCATCCAGTCTGCACTTGATAAAAAATACTCTTTCATGCCATTATTTTCAAAAATATAAATTCTATTATGTTCTAAGAATCTTCCAACTATACTATAAACCTCTATATTTTCACTCATATTCTTTACTCCAGGTAACAAACAGCAAGCTCCCCTTACAATTAATATTATTTTTACACCAGCATTAGAAGCATCATATAATTTTTCTATCATACTTGTATCTGTTAGACCATTCATTTTTGCTATAATTTTAGCTTTTTTTCCTTTTAAAGCATTGCTTATCTCTCGATCCACTAATTGTTTAAATTTATCCTCTAGATCTTGTGGACCTACTCCTATTTCTTTCCATTTATTAGTTTCTTGAGGGCTTATTAAATTAGAAAATAAATTAGAAATATCCTCTCCGATTCCCTCATCAGCAGTAAATAAAGATATATCAACATAAGGAGCTTTATAATAATTTCCTGTTCCTAATTGAACATACCTTTTTATTTTATTTTCCTCTTTTCTTAGAATAAGAAGAGTTTTCCCATGAACTTTTAAATCTTTTATTCCATAAATAACATGGCATCCAACATGTTCTAATTTTTTAGCCCACTCGATATTATCTCCTTCATCAAATCTAGCTTTTGCTTCAACTAATACCGTAACTTGTTTTCCTTTTTTACAAGCTTTTTCTAATGCATCGATTATCGGCGAATCATGATGTTTTACTCTATATAAAGTTTGCTTTATTGCGAGTACATCTGGATCATCTGCTGCAGTATCAATTAATTCTGTAACCGCTTCAAATGATTCATATGGATGAAGCAACAATTTATCTTTCTTCTTTAAAGTTTCAAATATATTTTCTCCCTTCATCTTTTTTAAAAATTTTTCATTTAATGGTTCATACTTATATTTTTCATATCCATTTAGTTGTTCGATAGCCCATAAAAAATCTAAATTTATAGGTCCTGATATTTCATAGATTTCTGTTGTTAAAATACTAAAATTTTTTGTTATAAAACATTTCATATCTTTAGATAATTTCTTATCATATTCAACACGAATTACTTCTCCCCATTCTCTTTCTTCTAACTGATCTTCAACTTCTTTTATAATATCTTCATTTACTTTTGAATCTTCTAAAATTTCAATTCCTTCATCCCTTGTTAATCTAAAAATTCCAACTTCCTTTATTTCAAAATCTATTAACTGAGATTCTAAATTTCCTTTAATTAATTCTTCTATTAAAATAAAATGATTTTTTTCATCTGAAATTTTAATAAGTCTTTCGAATTCTCCTCTTAATTCAATCATAATAACTTTTTTATCTTTTGTTCTTTTACTTTCTATCATTCCTAATAAAACTAAATTTCCAGATGCTATTCTTGGTATCGGATGAAATGGGTCAATTTCAATTATCTCAAGAACTGGTTGAATTAATCTTTTAAAATAATCATCTCCAATTTCTTTCTCTTTTTTACTTAAATTTATATATTCTTTTATATCAACATCTAATTCTTTTTTTAAATCTTTTAAATATAAACTGTATTCAGTATAAATATTATCTACCATTTTTTTTATGCTATTATAAATTTTTTCTCTTTCTTTCTTTTCTCTTTTTTTAGGTATTCTAACCATAAAAAATTGATCTAAATTAGTTGAAGCTATTGCTAAAAACATCGCTCTTTCTAAAAGTGGATTCCTTCCTAATTTTGCTTCATAAACAACTTTATTATTGAATTCTAACCAACTTAAATCACGATTATAAATTTCTTTTTTCTTTTCTTTCATAAAAGCTCCTCCTAAAAATCTTTATTTAGAACTATATAGAAAAAATCTATAAATTTTCCTTGTTTTTCAATAAAAAAAAGATGAAATTAAATTAATCTCATCTTTTAATTACTAATTTTTATGATTGATTACTACTGCTAGCATCTCTAATTCGCCATCCCCTAGGTTTTCAATAGAATGCTCTTCGTTATGAGATGTATAAACTACATCGCCTTCATTTACTAAATAGGTTCCATTCTTTTCTAAAACTTTTCCAATTCCTTTTAAGATATAGTAAACTTCAAAATCATCTATATGCTTATGAAGTCCTATTGATGATCCCTTCTCTAAAATCACTCTACTAAAAAGTTTACCTTCATCTTTTAGTTCTTGTTCAGTAAGTATTTCAACCATTCTTAACTTTCCTTTACCACCTTTTAAAGCTTCTATTTCTTTAGTTTTTAAATCAGATTTTTTTTTAATCATAGCTACATCCTTTTTAAATTTATTTTAAGAATATCACTATATAAAAATAATTTCAAGATAAATTTAACCTTAGTTAATTACCTCTAATAACTCCCAATCTTCTTCGCTTCTTTTAAAATATCTAATAACCCAGTTACTCTCTAGCTTTAATTTCAATTTTTCAATATATTTACTTGCGTCTTCTGGAGTAGGAAAAAATTGTCTTGAATCTATAAAGTCATAGTTTTCATTGTTTATAACTTGTATCCCTTTAAATATTTCAACCTTATACTGCCTTTTTAACTCTTGTTTCTTTACGTAATTCATAAAACCTCCGATTTAAATTTTATAAAATAACCAAATAAAAATAAAACAGCCTTGTTCAAATTACAAGGCTGTATGATAAATCATTTAAAGACTTTATATTTTTAAAATATACACTTTGACAAAAAATAATCCTTATATTATTATATCTTATATTTGTAAAAAAGTATAGTTTTATATTTTTTGCATTAGTGCAGCACCAATAGCTCCTGCAAAACGTCCCAAATCATCTGTTGATATTTTTGTTCCCAATTTTTTAGAAAGTTCTTCTATAAAATATGAGCTTGAACATAATCCTCCTGAAAGAAAATATTCTTCTGCTAATTTACTTCTACTAGCAAGACCAGCAACTTTATTAACCACTGAATCAACAATTCCACAAGCTATGTCTTCTTTAGCAGTTCCTCTTCCCATTAAACTAATAACTTCACTTTCAGCAAAAACAGTACACATAGAAGAAATCTCCACTTTTTTACCTTGACTAGCTAATTCATAAAGCTCATTTAATTTTACCCCTAAAATGTTAGCCATTACTTCAATAAATCTTCCCGTTCCTGCAGAACATTTATCATTCATAATAAAGTTTTCAACATTTCCTGAGAAAACCTCTATAATTTTAGTATCTTGTCCACCTATATCTATAACTGTAAAATTTTTCTTCTGTGTAATATACTGAGCTCCTTTACTATGACATGTTATTTCTGTAACTGTTTTATTAGCATAAGGAACTGAAATTCTTCCATAACCTGTAGCTGTTACTTTACATTCTTCAAAATTATATCCTTCATTTTCAAGATCACTTTTTATTTTTTCAGAAGTTTCTACACTACTCCAACCACTTGGAACTGAAAATACCTTTTCTAATATATCTCCTTTAAATATTGCTATTTTTGTAGCTGTTGATCCAATATCAATTCCTATTCTTATACACATTTTTTCAACTCCATATTTATATAAATTTTATCAAAAATATTTTATCATATTTTTAGATATTATTTTAGAAAATAAATCTTAAATGTATTAAATTTAATTAGCGCTAAGCATATTTTTAGTATATAATTATCTAGTATGTAAAAATTTTATAGAGAATATTTGTAAGGAGAAAAAAATGAAAATAAACTTGGATGAAATTTTTGAAGAATTTTCTGAAGCTAGACGAAATGGTTTCTTAAGAGTAAAAGAATTAAAAGATCAAGGCGCTAATATAGTCGGTACATTTTGTACATATACACCTAAAGAAATTGTTTATGCTGCTGGTGCTATTCCAGTCACGCTTTGTGGTGTAAGTAATGATACAATTCCTGCTGCTGAAGTTCATTTACCTAAAAATCTTTGCCCATTAATCAAATCTAGCTATGGATATGCTATATCAGATAAATGTCCCTATATGTATTTTTCAGATTTAGTTGTAGGAGAGACTACTTGTGATGGAAAAAAGAAAATGTATGAATTGCTTGGTGAAATAAAAGATACATATGTAATGCAATTACCTCACTCACAAGATTCTGAATATGCTAAAAATATGTGGAAGCATGAAGTTATAAAATTTAAAGAAAAACTTGAATCAAAATTTTCTACTTCTATAACAGAGGAAAAACTACGTGAAAGTATAAATTTATGTAATAGAGAAAGAATAAGTCTCTCAAATTTTTATTCATTAGGAAAACTTATTCCTCCTCCTATTTCAGGATATGATATGTTTACAATTTTAAATGGCGTTTTATATATTTTTGATAAAGAAGAACAAATTGCAAAGCTTAATGAAATTACAAAAAATCTTAGAGAATTACATACTAACAACGAATGTAAAATTTCTAAAACTGCTCCTAGAATTTTAATAACTGGTTGTCCTCTTGGAGGGGTTGCAGATAAAATTATAAAACAACTAGAAGAGGTTGGTGCTGTTGTAGTTGTATATGAAAATTGTGGTGGAACAAAAAACACTGAAAAATTAGTTGATGAAAATGAAGATCCTATGAAAGCTATTGCTGATAAATATCTTTCTATTCCTTGTTCAGTTATGAGTCCTAACAAAGGAAGAGAAGATATGCTTTCAAATCTTATTAAAGAATATAAAGTTGATGGTGTTGTAGAAATAATTTTACAATCTTGTCATACTTATGCTATTGAAACTAGAAATATAAAAAGACATGTAAATAACCTTGAAATACCTTTTATATCAATTGAAACTGATTACTCTACATCAGATAAAGGTCAAATACGAACAAGATTAGAAGCTTTTGTTGAGATGCTTTAATTTTTAAATTTTAACTAAAATACTAAACTATTAGGAGATTAAACTTATGAAAAAGAAAATTTTAACTACAACGCTTATCACTTTGACTAGTATTTCATTTTTTACAGGATGTTCTAAAGAGTCTTCTGAAAAGAATATACAAAATCCTAAATCTACAGAAATCACTTTCATGATTCCAGATTGGGGAGTTCCACCTCAATCTATGTTAGATGACTTTCAAAATGAATCTGGAATTAAAGTTAATATAGAAACTGTATCATGGGATGATATTAGAAATAAAATCGCTATTGCTGCTAATGGAAAAAAAGCTGCTGCAGACGTTTTTGAAGTTGATTGGTCTTGGGTTGGAGAATTTAATAGTGCTAATTGGTTAGAGCCTTTAAATTTAACTCAAGAAGATATAAATGATATACCTAGTTTATCTACATTTATTGTCAATGGGAAAACACTTGCTGTTCCTTATGCAAATGATTTTCGTATAGCTTATTATAATAAAGAACTATATGAGAATTCTAATTTAAAAGAACCCCAAACTTGGAATGATGTTGCTAAAAACATGGAAATTTTAAAGGAAAAAAATATTCTTAAATATCCATATACATTCCCTTTAAATGCTAACGAAGGAACAACTACATCTTTTATTTGGTTAACTTACTTAAGAGATGGAAAAGTTTTTAATAATGATAATACTATTAATAAAGAAAATGCCCTTAAAACATTGAACTTTATAGATAATATGGTTAAAAAAGAACTTATTAATCCTGCTAATCTTACAATGAGTGCCATTGATACTTATAGAGAACTACTTTCTAAAGATGCTGCATTTATGGTTGGGCCAACTTCGTTTATTGCAAGAGCTACTGATCCTAATCAATCTAAAGTTATTGGAGAAATTGAGGTTATTCTTCCTCCAGGAGAAGATGGAAAAGCTACTCAAACTATGGCTCTTACTGAAGCAGTTGGAGTATCATCTCTTTCTGAAAATAAAGAAGCTGCTAAAAAATTTGTAGAATGGTACACTTCAAAGAAAACTCAAAGAGCTTTCTTTAAAGAAATTAGTGCTATTCCTACTAGAACTTCTGTTTTAAATGAGGTTATTGATGCTGGAGAAATAAAGAATCCAGGCGCTATGAAAGAAGTTGCTCTATTAGTAAAATCTCCTTTTCCAAATGGAGTTCCATCTTACTATGCTGAGATGAGCAATATAATTTATAATGCTGTTAATAAAATGGCTAGTGGAAATATCACTCCTGAAGTTGCTGTAGAAGAAATTGATTCTAAAATTAAGGACCTTTTAAAGAAATAATGAAAATAAAAATTAAACAAAATAAAATATTCCCTTATTATTTAATTTTGCCATCTTTTTTTATTATGATTTCTACAGTTTTGTATCCTATTGTTTTAACTTTATTTTATAGCTTAGAATATTATAAGCTTACAAAGCCCTATGATCGAAAGTTTATAGGGCTTCAAAATTATATAAATATTTTTAAAGATTCTGAGTTTTATTTAGCTATTATCAATAGCTCAATTATCATTATCGTTATATTAATTTTAGGAGTTATTTTTAGTTTTCTTATAGCTCTAATACTTGATAAGCAAAATAAACTAACTAACTTATTAACTGCAATAGCTATAATTCCTTGGGCTCTTCCGCCTGTTGTTAATGGACTTATATGGAAATTTATGTTCTATCCTGATTTTGGACTTATTAATAAATTTCTTTATTACTTTAATTTTGTTGATAACCCTGTACTTTGGTTAAACTCTCGCTACAGTTCACTTATAATACTTGGCATTATTATAACTTGGAGGGCAGTTCCATTTTGTTGTATTCTACTCCTTGCCAATATTAAAGCTATTCCAGAAGAAATATTTGAAGCTGCTGAGATTGACGGAGCTTCAACTTTTCAAAAAATAAAAAATATAATGCTACCAATGCTTTTTCCTACATTCCTTATAATTATAACTAATCTTATATTGATAGGAATAAATGTTTTTGATGAAGTTGTTGCTCTTATAGGATTTCGTAAATTGGGTGAACCTTTTATGATATATAACTATAATCAAACTTTTTTATTTTTCAATATTGGTTATGGAAGTGCTATTTCATATACTATAACAATGCTTTGTGGATTTTTAGGCTTTATTTACATAACTTATCTTAGCAAGAGGTGGAAGTCATATGAAAAATAAAAAAGAAAATATTATTTATTGGATAAGTGTGACCATATTTCTTTGTTTGACATTGGGTCCTATACTCTGGTGTTTTATTATTAGCATTAGTTCTGAAAAAGATATTTTCAACAATAAAAATGTTTTTTTTCCTTCCTCTTATAGCTTTGTAAACTATAAGAAACTTCTTGATATTTCTACAAAAGAGGGTAACAATTTTCTTTTAGCTATGAAAAATTCTCTTCTAACAAGCTTTATAACGGTAGTTTTAGGTACACCACTAGCTATTTCAACTGGATATGCTCTAGCTAGATTTAAAGATAAAATTATCTCTATATTTATGGGATTATTATTTTCTACGCTAATAATTCCCTTATTTACAACAATTATTCCATTATATACAATTTTTTCAGAATATAATCTTTTAAATAATCTATTTTGGTTAGGTATAGTCTATACTTCATCCTTTCTTCCGTTAGTAACCTGGATAACTATGAATTATTTTAAAGAGTTTCCTATTGAAATAGAAGAGATGGCTCTTATAGATGGTTGTACAAAATTTAAAGTTATAATATATATCATTATTCCAAATGTATATCCTATAATAATAACTAGTATGTTAATTATATTTTTAAAATCATGGAGCCAATATCAGCTTCCTTTAGTTTTAGCAGCTTCTAGAAATATTAAACCTCTGACAATTTTAATTGCAGAGTTTTCTTCAAAAGATCTTATACTTTATAGTCAAATGGCTGCAGCAGGAATTTTAACCATAATTCCTCCTATGATATTTTCTTTTATTTTTAGAAATTACCTTATTTCAGGACTTACTAAAGGATCATCTTAATATAATATTAAAAGTCTGTTTTTAACAGACTTTTTTTTATTACACATAAAATACACATAAAAAAAATAAAATAGATTATATTCATAATTTGAGATAAAATATAGTGATATTTTAATTTAATTATAGGAGATTTTATGGAAAAAATTTTAATTATAGAAGACGAAGATTTTTTAAGAGATATCTTAAAAAGATATCTTGAAAAAGAAGGGTACCGAGTTGTTGAAGCAAGTAGTGGAGAAGTTGGAATGAAAAAATTTTCTGAAGATAATTTTTCACTTATTTTACTTGATGTTATGTTGCCTGGAATACAAGGATGGGAAGTATGTAAGGAAATAAAAAAAATATCTGATACTCCCATTATAATGCTAACTGCTCTTAGTGATGAAGATGATGAAGTTAAAGGATTAGAATTAGGTGTCGAAGATTATATTGGAAAACCATTTAAACCTAAAGTTTTAGTAGCTAGAATTAATTCACTGATAAAAAGAAAAAAAATCTGTTCTTTAGAAAAAATTGGAGATTTAGAAATTGACAAAGAAAATTATAAAGTTCTTAAAAATGGAGAAGAATTAAATTTAGGTAATAAAGGATTTGCTCTTTTGATGTATTTCATTTTAAATAAAGATTTAGTATTAACTAGAGAAAAAATTTTAAATAACATTTGGCCCCTAGATTTCGAAGTTGATGAAAGAGTCGTTGACACACAAATAAAAATACTAAGAAAAAAAATTGGTGAAGGTTATATTAAAACAATTCGAGGCATTGGTTATAAATTTCAGGAGGTAGAAAATGAAAAAAATATCATATAAAATTTTTTTATTTTTAAATTGTTTAACCTATGGATTTATAGCTTTATATGTTCTTATTAATTATCTTTTCTTAGAAGATTATCAAATTAGTTTAAAAAAGAAAGAGATTACTTCTTTAGCTCAAGAATATAAAACTCAAAATTACGAGGAACTTAAAGAAGAAGCACAGATAAATGCTATTTTTATAAAAGAAGTTTCAATCTACAAAGAGAAAAATATTGGTGATAAAAGGAACATAAAGCCACATCCTATGAAAATTGTTGAAAGCGAACTTTGGGATAAAGTTAAAAATGGAAAAGAAGTTCTCAATATTCAGATGGGAAGAGATAATATAAAAAGAATTGTTTTAGCTAAAAAATTAAGTGATAATAAAATGCTAATTGTAACTACATCTATTGCTCCTATTACTGATGTTATAAAATCAACTTTAAAATTTTTTATTTATATAATTTTTTTAAGTATTCCAATAAATCTATATATTGCTTACAAATTTTCAATAAAAATGGGGCGTCCTATTGAATCTGAACTTTTAGAACTTAATGCTCAATTAAAAAACGAGTTAGAAAAGCAGAAAAAATCTGAAGCATTTAGAAAGAATTTTATATCCAATGTCACTCATGAATTAAAAACACCCGTGGCCATAATTGATGGCTATAGTGAAGCTATTCTAGATGGTATTATAGAACCTCAAGAAATTCCAAGTATTTGTAAAAATATTAATCTAGAAGCTTCTAATATGAACGCTTTAATTCAAGAGCTACTTTTTTATTGCAAAATGGAATCTGGATATATTCCAATAAAAAAGGACTATATAGATTTAAAAGAAACCATAAAAAATATTTTAAAAAGATATGATATTGATTTTAAATTAAATAATATAAATTTAAAAACTTCTTTAGAAAAAGTTGAAATTTATAGCGACAAAAAACTTTTAGATCGTTGTCTTAATAATCTAATTATTAATGCACTTGCGTATGTCAATGCAGAAAAATATATCGAAATAATTTTAAATACAAAAGAAATCATTATTAAAAATAGTAGCGAAATTTTAAAAAGTGATAATTTAGAGGAATATTTTAAACCTTTTTCAAAAAAAAATGATAAAAAAGTTAGAAAATATGGTGGCACTGGATTAGGACTCTCTGTTGTTTCAGAAATACTAAAAAATCTTAATTTAAAATATAACTTTTACTACGAAACTGATGAAAAAGTTGTTATTTTTAAAATTTTATTACAAGGAGATGAGAATGAAAAAATATATATTGATAGCTCTACTTCTGAGTAAACTCATTTACTCTCAAGAGGTTAGCTTAGATAATTTACTTAATGAAATCAATAAAACCTCTTATGAAAATCAAATATATAATATTAAAAATAATCAAAATAATTTTAAAGAGGATTATTATAAAACAGGGAGATATAATGGTGTCAAAATTGATGGTGGAACTGAGTATAAAGACAAAGAAAATCGATACACATTTGAAAGTAGTATAGGCTATGGTGATTTTTATGTTCAAGGTGAAAAAGTTAAAAATGATGAAAATAAAGTTATTTATGGAGCCAAAAGAAGTTTAAAGGATTTAGTTTTTTCCAAAGATGATAGTGAATTAAATAAATTAAAAGTGACAAGAGATATAACTAAAATTGATTTAAAGCAAGGAATTGAAACTCAAAAATTATCTCTAATAAATCTATATAAAGATTACAAAGATAATCAATTTGAACTTAAACTTAAACAAAATGCTTTACAAACTTTAGAAAAAGAAAAAAAGGTTTTAGAAAAATCTTATCAAATGGGATCCATACCTAAAATTGATTTAGATAGTCTTTTAGTAAGTTACAATAGTATTAGTTTAGAAATTGATAAAATCAAAAATATATTAGATAAAATTATTGAAAGATTTTATTATGATTATGGTTTAAAGCTTCAAGGAACCAATTTAGCAGACTTAGCTCCAAATAAAAGTGATTTAGATAAATATATATCTTTAGTTGGAGAAAAAGATTTGAAAAAGCTTAATCTTGAAAAAGAGATTACAAAAGAAAATATTAAATATTTAAAATATGACAATAAAGTTCCTGAAATCTCTGTAGGAGTTGAAAGAAATAGTTTAAATGACGAAAATAGAGTATTTTTTAAATTTTCTAAAGATATCTTTTATAAAGATATTGATCTTTCCAACGAACAAAGTTCTCTTATGGAGAAAGAGGTAATTTACAAACAAAAAGCAAATGAAGTAATTGCAGAAAGATATAAAGTTCAAGATAACTATTATACTTTACAAAAAGATTATCTTGTTTTAGAAAATAGAACAGATTTAGAGAAATCTAAATATGAAATAAAAAAATTAGAAAATACTCTTGGAAAAGTTAGTTATACAGAAGTCATGGAAGCTTTTGATAATTATCTAGAACTTGAAGTGTCAAAAGAGAAAGCTAGAAACTCTTTAAATGCCTACATCTATCAGATTATAGTAAGGAGTGAAATTTAATGAAAACGAAATTTTCAATACTAACAATTTTTATAGCACTATTTTTTTTAGGAGCTTGTGAACAAAAAAATAAAAATAGTCAATCACAAACAATATATACTGCTGAAAAAGCAAAATTAGATAAAGGAAGCGGATTTATAGACGTAGATGGAAGTGTAGAAGCCAACGATACTAAAAAAATCTTCGTAGACAAAAAATTAAAAGTGAAAAAAGTTTTCGTTCAAGAGGGAGACTTTGTTGAAAAAGGTCAAATTTTAATGACTTTTGATGAGACAGAAAGAAATAATATAAAAAGAAATCTTGAAAAAGAGCAGCTTAATTTATCCAAATTAAAAAGAAATTATACTGTTGAAAAAGAGTTACATAAAATTGGAGGAAGTTCTGCAAACTCAGTTAAAGATTTAAGTGAAGAGATTCGAACTTCAGAGATTAATATTGATTATTATAAAGAAGATTTAGAAAAAACAGCAGAAAAAATTGAAAGCCCAGTTAGTGGTACAATTACAACTTTATATGCTCAAGAAAATTATTCTGTTAACACTGATGATCCTCTTTTAGAGCTTACAGATTTATCTGATATAAAAATTGTTTTAGAAGTACCTGAATACGAAGTTAAAGATATTAAACTTAATCAAAAATTAACTATAAAACCTGAAGTTTTTGAAAAAAAGATATCTTATCCTGGTATCATAACTAAAATCTCTAGAGTTTCACAGGTTTCTAAAAATACTTCTGAAAATATACTCCAAGTTGAGGTTAAGCCAACTGAAGAAATTCCTCATATAGTCCCTGGATTTAAAGTTTCTGCAAGAATATATTTAGGTAATGATGAACCTGGTATTATTATTCCTTCTACTTCTTTACTTTTTGATGATATTAATTACTTTATTTATATTAGTGATGAAAAAGGTAAAATTCAAAAAAGAGTTGTTGAATTTAAAGATTTAAAAGGAGACAAGATTATTATAACAAAAGGACTTTCTCAGGGTGAATTTTTTATAGCTAACCCTAATAATGATTTAAAATCTGGAGATAATATTGAAATTACAATATCTGAATCTACTAATAACTCTTCACAAAAAAAAGGTAACAAATTATGATAGAAATTAAAGATTTAAATAAATATTATATAAATGGAGAAATGAAACTTCATGCTTTAAAAAATATTAATTTTTCTATAGAAAAAGGTGAGTTTGTAGCAATTATGGGAAGTAGTGGAAGTGGTAAATCAACTATGATGAATATTTTAGGATGTTTAGATCATACCTTTGCTGGAACTTATATTCTTGATAAAATTGATATTTCAAAACTTAAAGATGAAGAATTATCTAGAATAAGGAATCTAAAAATAGGATTTGTTTTTCAATCTTTTAATCTATTATCAAAACTATCGGCTTTAGAAAATGTAGAACTCCCTTTAGTTTATGCAGGTGTTCATCATAAAGAAAGAGCATATAAAGCTAAAAAAGTTCTAGAAAAAGTTGGACTTGGAGATAGATTAGAGCATAAACCAAACGAACTTTCAGGAGGCCAAAGACAAAGAGTTGCCATAGCTAGAGCTCTTGTCAATGAACCTGCTATAATTTTAGCTGATGAACCTACAGGGAATCTTGATAGTGCTTCTGAAAAAGAGATCATGGAACTTTTTAAAGAATTAAATAACCAAGGAAAAACAATTGTTATAGTAACTCACGAACCTGAAGTTGGTAAGTCTTGCAAAAGAATTATTCGATTTAAAGATGGAGAAATAATAGAGGATGTGAGAAATTCATGAATTTTTTAGAAAGCTTAAAAGGAGCCATCCAAAACTTGAAAGGAAACAAGGTTAGATCATTTTTAACAATGCTAGGTATTATTATTGGTATCTCATCTGTTATAACAATGTCTGCCATAGGAAAGGGTGGACAACAGAATATAACTGGAGATTTAAAGGAAGGCGGATATGGAAAGTTTACTATATCTATTGATAAAGATGATGAGGAATTCAGATGGAAATATCTTTTAGAACCTGAAATTGTTGACTCTTTAAAAGAAACAAATATTTTCAAAAATGTTAGTGCTAATATAAGCACTCGTGTATTTTTAGAACTCGGAAAAAGAAGAGAGATTGTTCAACTTGTTGCTACTACATCTGACTACGAAAAAATTGATAAAACGGAGTATATTTTTGGTAGAGAATTTTTACCTTTCGAATATGAAAAGGGTGAAAAGATTTTAGTTATTGATAACTTAACAGCTAAAGATCTCTTTGGAAGTGCTGATAAAGCTATTGGAAACAAGATGTCTTTTGCAGTTGGAAGAAAAAATAGTCCTATCACCTATAAGATAGTGGGTGTTTTTAAAAATCCACTTGAAGAACTTATTAAAGTTATGGGCGGAAGAAGAATTCCTAGATTTATGAGAACTCCTTTAAATACCTATGATAAAGTTTATAATCTCTCAAAGGGTGGATATAACTCTATTATTGTTGAATCTAAAAATCCTGAAAATCTCGCTGCTGATATGAAAAATGCTAATACAATTTTAGAAGATATAACTGGAGTTAAAGGACTTTATCAAGTGGAAACTATGAGTAACGCTGCCGCATCTTTTGATAATATTTTAAGTACTCTTAATCTTTTTATTACTTTTGTTGCTGGTATATCACTATTTGTTGGTGGAATTGGAGTTATGAATATAATGCTTGTTAGTGTTATTGAAAGGACTAAAGAGATTGGTATTCGTAAAGCTATCGGAGCTACTAACAAAGATATTCTTATACAATTTCTAATGGAATCAGTTATTTTAACAGGAATCGGAGGAGTTGTAGGAGTATTAATTGGTGTTACCTTAGCTCTAATCATTGGTTATTTCGTAAATATCCCTCCTGTTTTTTCGATTTTTTCAATATCTTTAGCTTTAGGTGTTTCTACTTTTATTGGTGTTATATTTGGTGTTACTCCTGCAAAAAAAGCTTCACAGCTCAATCCAATCGATGCCCTAAGAGCTGAATAATTTATTTAATAAAAAACTCCATCTAAAAATTAATTGATGGAGTTTTTATTATATTCTATTAATTTCAAGATATTGATGACACTAAATCTTCATAACCTCGATCTTTCATTTCTTTTAAGGGTATAAATTCTATGGCCGCGCTATTAATACAATATCTAAGTCCGCCAAATTCTTTAGGGCCATCATCAAAAACATGTCCTAAATGGGATTTTCCAACTCTACTTATAACTTCTATTCTTTCCATATTAAAACTATTATCTCTATGATATTTTATTACTTCTGGAACTATTGGCTTTGAAAAACTTGGCCATCCACATTGGGATTTAAATTTATCTTTCGATGAAAATAAAGGTTCCCCTGTTGTTATATCTATATATATTCCAGGTTCAAAAAAATTCCAATATTCATTATTAAAAGCACTTTCTGTATCTGCTAATTGGGTTACTTTATATTGCTTTTCTGTTAATTTTGATTTTAATTCTTCATCTGATAGCTTATGGTATTTATTTTCATCAATTATTATATAATCTGCTTTTGATAAATCTATATGGCAATATCCATGAGGATTTTTCTTCAAATAATCCTGATGGTAATCTTCTGCTACATCAAATCGTATTAAAGGTAAAACCTCTATCATTATTTTTTTAGAATAATTTTTTTGAAGAAAAGTAATCTCTTTTTCAATAATATCTTTATCTTCATTTTTTTCGTAATAGATTCCTGTTCTATATTGAGTCCCACGGTCATTTCCTTGTTTATTTAAACTTACTGGATCAATAATTCTAAAATAATATCTTAAAAGCGTTTGTAAATTAACCTTATTAGCATCATATGTTACACGAACTGTTTCTGCATGACCAGTTCCTCTATAAATAACGTCTTCATATGATGGATTTTGTGTTTTACCATTAGCATATCCTGAAACAGTATCTATTACACCTTTGATCTTTTCCATATAGGCTTCTACACCCCAAAAACATCCTCCTGCTAAATAGATATTTTTTACATTTTCCATTTTAACCACCTCTAACTTTAAATAGAATAAAATAAAACTACATCTCTATTTTGAGATGTAGTTTTCCACTTTTTATAACTCTTTACTTTTTGCATATCCTGCTTTCTTTTCTATAATATCTATACTTCTATGCTTTTCAAGAAACTTTGCATTACCTACAAACATATCTTGAATTTCAGATATTTCACCAAGAGGAACTAACTTTACATTAACTTTAAATCCAGCTTTTTCTAACTTCTCTTTCCATTCACCTGCAATATCATTTTTAGCATGATCTCCTGCCACAAACATCATTGGCATTAAAGTAACTTCTTTTTTATTATCTTTTTTTAATTGTTTTACAACATTTTCAAAAGTTGGATAACCTTCAACTGTTCCAACATAAATTGGCTTCTCCATATCTTTAGCCATATAATCAAACATTGCATAAGCAGAAGTTGCTGAATTGTATGTTCCATGTCCTACTAAAACTACAGCTTCTTTTTTATTTAAAGGTCCAACTGTTCTCATTACAGCATTAATTACATCTTCATAATGATGAGGATCACTTAGAAGTACATCTCCTACTCTTAAATTTGTAAAATCTTTTGTATGAAGTTGAGCTTCTTTTTTTATTGACTCCATTTCTACACCATCAATTATATTTGTTGGTTGAATAATAACATTTTTATATCCCTGTTTTTTTAAAGATAATAATACTTCACTTGGATTATATTTTTTTATACTTTCATTTGCAGCTACTCTTTTAGTTACAATTCTAGATGTATATGCTTCAAATACGTCTGCTTTTCCTTCAAAAGCTTTTATAGCTTTCTGATTGATTGCATCAATAGTCTTAGCTCTCGTATCTTGATGTGTTGTTCCAAAGTGTGTCATTATAACAGCACTTTTTCCTCCCGTATAAAACTCTGCATCTTCAAAAGCTTCTTCTCCATGTGCTAAAACTAAAGCTGTAGATAAACAAAATAGTGACAATAATAATTTTTTCATAGAAATAACCCTCCCAAATATAATTTAAATTTGGAAGAAGAGTTTCCCCTTCTCCGTCCTCGCAGATTTTTCATAATGGCAGGTCTCCTGACTTAGATTCATCCTACTCGCATCCCTTCCCAAATTTAAAATTTAGTGGTTTTAATACTTTCATCCTCTTTACAGTGGCGGGACCGTTTAAGCTTTTCACTTAATTCCCTTTTAATCTTTAGAACCATTACAGGGGTATATTATCACTAACATGTTTTTTTTTCAATCATTTTATAAAAAAAGAATACTTCAAACATCTTCTATATATTATATTGATATTATTTTTTCTTATTTCTATAAAAATAAACAATATAAACTCTTGATAAAATTGCACCGATTAAAGCGGCAAAAAATCTTTGTCCACTATTTTGAGCTAAATAATAAAATCCAACTAATAAAAGTAAAATTCTAACGATAGAAGTTACGAAAATAAACAATGAAGGATTTTTAAACTTTTTACTTTCATTAACACCAAAATCTAAACTATAAAAAAATAAAAAACCTAAAACAATTCCACCTATAAATGCAATAATCATAATGCTCTCCTCCTTCTATAACTTCATATACTATTTAACACTATTTACCATTAAAAAAAAATTTTCCTTGCTTTTTATAAAATTTTTAATACAAATTAAAGAATAGTTGACTTTTTTTAACTTTTATTATATTATTTTTATATAAAATAAATAACTGAGGCAAAATAAGGGAAACTTTATGACGCAAAGCTATAGGGTCTTTAAAATGACAGCCAGTTGCACTAATTTTTAGTGTATCTGGTTTTTTTATTTATATGGGGAGGAAATATGAAAAAAATTTTAATTTGTAGTTTTTTACTTGCAATATCATCTTTTAGTTATTCATCTGAAGAAGGTTACGACGCTGAAGCTACTATGAATATAACTGCTACTATTATTAAACCGTTAACAGTTCAATCAAATGGACCTTTGGAATTTGGAACTCTTTTACCAGGTACTATCGGTACTTCTAGATCTAGTTTTACTATTGATGGTGAAAAATATTCTAAAGTTAAAATAACTTTTGATGGTTTAGAACCTGATGGAGATAACTTTGAAGTTCCTTTAAAATTAGATGGATCTTCTAATGAGTCTTTTATGGTATATTTCAATTGTAGCACTAACTCTGATGAAAAAGTAAATCAAGAAAATAAGTTTATTAACCTAACTTCAATGGGAAAGTCAACTCTACATATTGCTGCTTCTACAACACTAGATGCTGACCAAACTCCTGGAAAATATACAGGCCAAATTACTATGAGAGCAACATACGAATAAAAAAAATCCTTATACAAAAATTGTATAAGGATTTCCTATTTTATTTGCTTTTTCTTATCTCATCTATAACTTCTAATAAAAACTTCTTACACTGATCATTTTTAATTGTATAGTAAACATCATGAAATTGCAGTGATGGAAACTCTGCTAAAAGTATATTCATAACCATTCTATCTCTATAAATATCAGATCTATTTAAGCTTCTTTCTATTTTTCTTAAACTCTCTTCATCATCTTCCAAAAGATTATCCACAATTGTATTAGCATTTTTAATTAAAATATCTAAATTTGTAAGTCTATCTCTTCTATTTCTAACCTTATTTTTTTCATAAAATGTTTTTCCTTTATTTAACTCTGTTAAAAGTCCAAATAAATTAAGCGTTGGATCTTTTTCTAAAATATTTAGTATTTTTCCATATATTATATTACTCTCTTTATCCTCTGGACTTTGGTTTTTTAAATTTTTTATATATTTTTCTGAAATTTTAATTAATATATCGTTCATAAAATTTTCCTCCATAATATTTTCTTAGACTTATAGTATAACATACTTTATAAAATATATAAATAACTTATAGATAATATTGCAATTATACGACATTCATAGTATATACTATATTAAAACAATAGAGGAGGTTAGTATGTATGATACAATTGTAATTGGAGGTGGAGCAGGTGGACTTACAACTTCAATTGGTCTTGCTTCTGCTGGAAAAAAGGTTCTTTTAATTGAAAAAGATCACTTAGGTGGAGAATGTACTTGGGGTGGATGTGTTCCATCTAAAAGTTTTATCTCTGCATCTAAAACTGCTTCAACTTTGACAGAAGCTCTAGAAATGGCTCTTAAAAATGTTCATGCTATTGGCGATAGTGAACTCCCTCATATTTCTAACTTCAAAAATATAGATTTTGTAAAAGGTGAAGGAGCTTTTATTGATAAAAATACTATTTTAGTTAATGGACAACAATATATTGGAAAATATATTGTTATTTCTACAGGAAGTTCACCTTTTATTCCTAATATAAAAGGATTAGATAAAGTTAAGTACTTGGCAAATCATAACTTCTTTTATGAAAAAGGTGATTATAAAAGTATTACTTTAATTGGTGCTGGAATAATCTCTTTAGAACTAGCTTTTCCTCTTAAAAAATTAAATATAGATGTAACTATTCTTGAAAAATCCGATATTTTTCTACCTATGATGGAAGCTGAAGTGAGAGATTTTTATCTTGATAAATTAAAAGAAGCAGGAATCAATTTAATATTAAATTGCACATCTATGGAGATTGAAAATACAGATAATAATATTCTAATAAAAACTAATAATGGTGATTTTTTAAGTGAAAAAATATTTATCTCTGCTGGTAGAACTCCAAATATACAGAATCTTAATTTAGATAAAACTAAAATTAAGTATGATACAAAAGGAATTTCTGTAGATGAATTTATGAGAACATCTGAAAAAAATATATTTGCAATTGGTGATATAGCCTCTTCTTTCAAATTTTCACATGTGGCTGGTTACCAAGGAGAAATTGTTGTGAGAAATATTCTTTTCCCATATATTATGAAAAAGATAGATTATTCATTTATTCCTTGGACACTTTTTGGAGATATTGAAGTTTCTAAAGTTGGTTTAAATGAGAAGGATGCTCACAAAAAATATAAAAAAACATATATATATTCTCTAGATTTAAATAATGAGAGAAGTTTAATTACATTTGAAAAAGCATTTTTTCTAAAAATTATTTGTGATAATAGATTTAATATTGTCGGCGCTACATGTATTGGTGAACGGGCTGGTGAAATTATTGGTTTCTTACAACTAATGATTGGAAATAAAGTAAAATTTTATAAAGTTATGAATTCTGTACAAGCATATCCAACATATACGTATTATATTAGAAATTTAGCTAAAAAAGCTTATATTGATTATCTAAGAAGTTTTTTACCTTAAAATTTTAGGGATATTATTAAAATAATAATATCCCTTTTTAATTTTTATTTTATCTTGATAAAAAATTTTCTTTTATATTCTCTAATTTTTCTTTATTTAAAATTAAATCTAACCCTAATAAAGCTAAAGCTTTTCCTCCTAATATAACAGCTTCATCTCCTTTAATAGACCCAGCTGCTTTTGCAAATTCATGGGTATGACCAAAAACATTACAATCACAAATTTTTATATTTGGATGAATTGTTGGTATTATGTGACTCACGTTCCCCACATCAGTTGATCCCATCCCCTTTTTTGAATCTGTAGAAACCTCTACTCCTAATTTTTTCATAGTTTCTACATAAAGTTCATCAAAATATCTCGTTGGTATAAGATTATCAACTCTATTTTGAAAACTAGAAATTTTTACAGTACATCCTGTCATAAGTGCTGCACCATGAGCTATAGCTTCTACTTTTTCTGTAACTTCATCACAACCCTCTTTTGTCGAAGATCTAATATAAAATCTAGCCTTAGTGTAATCTGGAATTATATTTGGTGCATCCCCTCCATGAGTTATTATTCCGTGAATTTTTACATCTGATTTAACATGTTGTCTAAGTGTTGCAATTCCGTTGAAAAAATGTAGTAATGCATCTAAAGCATTTTTACCATTTTCAGGAGAACCTGCAGCATGAGATGATTGCCCAAAGAATTCAAAATCCAAAGGATTTACTGCTAAACTCTTCTTTGTTATTGAATGCTCGCTTCCTGGATGTATTATCATTGCAACATCCACCCCTTCAAAAAGATTTTCACGAACAAAAGAACCCTTAGAACTTCCATTCTCTCCTCCCTCTTCTGAAGGACAACCGTAAACGATAACTTCACCCGAAACATTATCTAATAACTCACCTAAGCCAACTGCTCCAGCAACACTTATTGCTCCTATTATATTATGACCACAAGCATGACCTAGATTTGGAAGTGCATCATATTCAGCTAAAAAAGCTATTTTAGGATACTCTCCATTTTTAGATTGCTTTCTAGCTATAAACCCCGTCTCATGTCCTGCTATATTTCTTTCAACATCAAATCCTTTTTCTTCTAAAAACTTTGTTAATAAATCCGCTGCAAAATACTCTTCGTTTCCAATCTCAGGATTTTGGTGTATTTTTTGACTAAGATCTATAAAAATATCTCTATTACTATCTAAAAAATCTATTATTTTCTTTTCCATCTTATTCCCTCCAAAAGTTATCTAATCTTTTTTAATTTTAACTCTAAAATACAGCTATTGAAGACCCTTTATAATAATCATCTATTATTTTTTTATTTTCAGCAGTTTGATAAACTTCTAAAACTCTTTTTATCTCTGGTTTATTTTGATTATCATCTCTTGAAGCTATTATATTAAAATATGGCTTTAATCTCTCATTTTTAAAATCTTCAATAAAGATTGAATCTACCAATGGTGAATATCCAGCTTGAACAGCAACACCATTATTTATAGCCGCAACATCTACATCTTCTATTGATCTTGGAATTTGAGTTGCTACTAACTCAACTATTTTTATATTCTTTGGATTTTCTATAATGTCTTTAACTCTTGGAAAAGCTCCTGCATCTTTATTTACACTTATAAGCCCTGCATCCTGAAGTAAAAGTAGTGCTCTTCCACCATTTGAGCTGTCATTTGGAATAGCTACTACTGCTCCATCTTTTAACTGAGATAAATCCGTTAATTTTTTAGAATAAATCCCCATTGGAGCTAATACTGTATATCCTAAATTAACTATTGATAACTTATGTTCCTTTTTAAAATTGTCAAAATATATCTCTGTTTGAAATGCATTTATATCTATTTCCTTATCTTGAAGAGCCAAATTTGGTCTTATATAGTCTGCAAAATTTATAAACTTTAGTTCTATATTCTCTTTTGCAAGTTGGTCTCTTACATTTTCCCAGATTACATTTTCATCTCCATTAATTCCTAGTTTTACTACTTTTTTCTCTGTTGTTGAGGAATCATCTGATGAGTTCCCACATCCTAAAAATCCTACTGTTGATAACACCAAAAATATAACTACCTTTAAAATCTTTAATATTTTCATAACTCTTTCCTCCCTATAGTTTTAATTTTTTATTCTAACGTTTTATTTTTTTTAATATTTTTTCTCCCGACCATTGTATAAAAGTTATCAAGCTTACCAAAATTATAATTGTTACTACCATGATATCTGTTTTAAAATGTTGATATCCATATCTAATAGCAAAGTCACCAAGACCGCCACCACCAACTGTTCCTGCTACAGCTGAAAATCCAATTAAACTAACTGTAGTTATAATAAGAGCATAAATAATCTCTGGTAATGCTTCTCTCAATAATACTCTATAAATTATTTCAAACGGAGAAGATCCCATTGCGTAGGCTGCTTCTATTACTCCTGAATCAACACTTAATAATGCCGATTCTATTTGTCTTGCAACAAATGGAGCTGACCCAAATATAAGAGGAACAATTGCTCCTTTTAAACCAATAGTTGTTCCCATAAAAAACCTTGTTACAGGAATTAAAGCTGCCAGTAGAATTACAAATGGAATTGATCTAAAAATATTTATAAATTTTCCTAAAATATTATTAATTAAACTATTTTCCAAAATTCCACCTTTTCTAGTTATAACTAAAACTATTCCCATAATTGTTCCAATTAATGTTGAAACAGTTCCTGCTATAGCAACCATTGTTAGTGTTTCTCCCATGGCACGAACCATTTCGTCTTGATACTTTATTACATTTCCTAAATAACTATATAATTTTTCTTCCATTTTTTAAAACCTCCACATATATTTGATTTTTATTTAAATACTCTATTGAATCTATAATATTTTTTTCATCTCCTCCTAGTTTTATAACTAAGTTTCCAATTGGAGTCTCTTTTATAATCTCTATATTTCCAAATAAAATACTAGCATCAATGTTGTACTCCCTAGAAACTCTTGAAATATAAGCTTCCTCTGTATTATTTCCAACATAAGATAGTTTTATTATTTTTTCATTTTGTTTAACTGCCATATTTTCTAAGTAACTATTTATTTTCTCCGTATTAAAAATAGATGATAAAAATCTCTTTGTTATTGACTCTTTAGGTCTTGAAAAAATATTGATTACATCTCCTGCTTCTTTGATAATACCCTCTTCCATGACAATAACACTATCACAAATTTCTTTTATAACTTCCATTTGATGAGTGATAAGAACTATTGTTACCCCTAATTCTCTATTGATTTTTTTTAGTAATTTTAGAATAGAAACTGTTGTTTCGGGATCTAACGCTGATGTAGCTTCATCACATAAAATCAAATTTGGTCTATTTGCTAAAGCTCTCGCTATTCCTACTCTTTGTTTTTGTCCTCCACTAAGTTGAGATGGATAACTGTATTTTTTATCTTTTAATCCAACTAAATCTAAAAGTTCATCAACTCTTTCTTCTATCTCTTTTTTAGAAAGGCCACTACCTTTAAGAGGGTATGCTATATTTTTAAAAACATTTCTACTTCTCATAAGATTAAAATGTTGAAATATCATTCCTATTTTTTTTCTAGTTTCTCTTAAATCTTTAGATTCTAATTTATTTAAAATAACTCCATCTATTATAATTTCTCCCGAGCTTGGTGTTTCTAAAAGATTTATACATCTAAGTAAAGTACTTTTTCCAGCTCCTGAATATCCTATTATTCCAGTTATCTCTCCTTTCTTAAAATCAAAAGATAACTCTTTTAAAGCTTCAATACTTTGACCTTTATTTTCATAAGTTTTAATAATATTCTTTAGTTGTATCATCTGTTCCTCCTTGTAATATATTATGAATTTTGAAAATTTAATAAAAAAAAGCTTGAGATTTAAAATCCCAAGCTTTATGTTAACAACTTTATTCCTTGGGAGCTTCTCATTTAGTAAAGCAAAAATGAGTTCGTCCCAAAATTAAAAATTAATTTTTGGTTCCAACTCCCATAGGCATCATCATATTCATCATTGTAGTTTTTGATATTAAATTGTATGTCGTCATCTCAACCACTCCTATAAATTTATTTTTAAGTATACTAACATATGAAAATTTTTATGTCAAATTAATTTTTTATTTTTTTATTTAACCTCTATATTTTTTATTATTTTTGCTGGATTTCCACCTATTACAACATTGTCAGGAAAACTTTTCGTAACAACAGATCCTGCAGCTACGACAACATTATTTCCTAAGGTTACTCCTGGAGCTATAACAGATCTTCCTCCTATCCAAACATTATCACCAATTTTTACTGGTTTTCCAAATTCCTTTCCTGAATTTCTTTCCATTGGATCTATTGGATGTGTTGCAGAATAAATATGAACTCCAGGGGCCAGCATAGCATTAGCACCAATTATAATTGGACAAATATCCAAGAGTAAACAATCATAATTTGAATAAAAATTTTCTCCAATTTCAATGTTATACCCATATTCAACTCTAAAATTTGATTCAATATGTAAATCCTTTCCTGTTTTTCCTAAAAAGCTTTGAATCATTTTTTTTCTTAAATCATAGTTTGTATCATCTGTTAAATTATATTCTCTACAAAATCTCTTAGCAGCCTCTTTATCTTTCACCAACTGTTCATCATTAGGATTATACATTTCCCCAGCTATCATTTTTTCTCTTTCAGTTCTCATACCTCTCCCCTTTTTCTATATTCTATGATGCTTTAAAATACTTAACTTCATCGATTATTGTATCATATTTTTTTATCTTTAAATCATTTATTACTTTCTCATAATATTTTCTTACATCATCCCATTTATAATATGGTTTCATATTGCTTTCTATAGGAAAATTAATCTCCTTTTCATTGTAAAGCATTTTTACTAAAATATCATTTTTTTCATTTTTATAAAAAATCCACTGAATATTAACTCCCATTGGAGAAACTTCATAATCTTTCCAAATATTTTCAACGTTATTTAAATCATTAGTTTGCTTTGATGCAAAATCAATTTTTAATAAACTTGCAAAAGGGACCACTGTTTCTGCGTGAGCAAATCTTAAATTTGCTGCTATATTTTCATTCTTAATAGCATTTTTTGATGTTGACAAAAAATCTTCTAAAAGAGCAAAAGAAATATCCATTGGTAAATTTTGTCCTACACTACTTGGTCCTTTTTCTAAATACATTGATAAATTTTTATTAGCCCAAAAATATTTTAATTCTTCCTGTGTAAAGTATTTACTTAACCCTACATTTTCTCCTATATCATATTGATTTGTATATAACCCATATAAATCTGTAGTAAATTTCAAACTATTTTTAGCACTTAACATATCTTTACTCTTAAAAATTCTATTAGTTATTTCAAGATATATTTTACTTCTATTTTGAAAACTATTTAACATAGTTTTCCAATCTCCATTTTCTTTAAATTCTATATATTCAAGGTTTAAATCAAAAAATCTTAAAATTGGATCTGCTTTTTCATTTATTTTTGTTTTTACATTATCTTCTGAAATATTCTCTTTAAATGTTTTCAAAAATTCATTCATACTTTCTTGAGTTCTTTTTACATAAGTTGCTTCAGCTAAAATTTCTCTATTTTCTTTAAATACTTGAGGATAATTTTTATACATCCTCTTTCCTATTCCAAACTCCATATCCTTCCCTATTTGAGATAAAAGACCATATTTTTCCTCTTCAGAATTTTTCAATTGTAAAACATCTTTTAATAACTCCTCACCTAAAGGTGTTAGCTCTTTTCTCTCACTAGCTTCTATTAATTCATTAAGAATTTTATCTATAGATTTAGAACTACTCAAATATCTTGCTCCATGTCTTCCTAAGTGATTTATGTAGAATGGTATAAATCCCTCTGGTACTTTTGTATAATTTTCATCTACTTTTACATAAAGAGTCTGACTTCCTAAAAAATTATTATCTTGTGCAAAATTAGATAAATACATCAATAAAAACAAAAAAAGATATTTTATTATTTTCATAATTTCTCCTCCCATATTAATAAATTCATTTATCAACTATTCAACCTCTTTACACTTTTTCTTTCTAAAAATTCAAATTCTATTTTTTGAATTTTAAAAATATTGTATTTCTTCAAAAGTAGAAATTAATTTTTTATAAAAAATAGAGAAGAAGCCTTTATTTAAACTCTCTACCTAAATAAAAACAACTTAGGTATTGAAATTAAAAGTAAAATATTGTTTACTATACCTAAGATAGAATTTTATAAATTTTAATTGGAGGATTTTATGAAACTAGGAGCTATTGAAGCTGGAGGAACAAAATTTGTTTGTGGAATTGCTGATGAAGATGGTAATATTTTAGAAAGAGTTAATTTTCCTACTGAAACACCTGAAATCACTTTACAAAAAGTTTATGATTTTTTTAAAAATAAGGGAGTTGAGGCTATTGGAGTTGGCTCGTTTGGTCCAATTGATCCAAATCCAAATTCTGAAACTTATGGATATATAACTAAAACTCCTAAAAAATATTGGAGTGACTTCAATTTAATTGGTGAATTGCAAAGAAATTTAAATATTCCCATGGCTTTTGATACGGATGTTAATGGTGCAGCATTAGGAGAAGCTACTTGGGGAGCTGCAAAAGGCTTAAAAAATTGTCTTTATCTTACTATTGGAACAGGGATTGGTGGTGGAGCATTAGTTTCAGGAAAATTAGTGCATGGAATGCTTCATCCTGAGATGGGACATATTTTTGTTAGAAGACATGAAAGTGATTCATATATTGGAAAATGTCCATTCCATAAAGATTGTTTTGAAGGATTAGCCTCTGGTCCAGCGATTGAAGAAAGATGGGGTATAAAAGCTTATGAGCTTCCTGCTGACCATAAAGCTTGGGAACTTGAAGCATACTATATTGCTCAAGCTCTTGTAAATTATATTTTAACTATTTCACCAGAAAAAATAATTCTTGGTGGTGGAGTTATGAAACAATCTCAATTATTCCCTCTAATTAGAAGAAATGTAAAAGAGATGTTAAATAATTATGTTCAGACTAAAGAAATTTTAGATAATATTGATGATTATATTGTTTATCCAGGTCTTGGAGACAATGCTGGATTATTAGGTTGTATAGCTCTTGCATTAAATATATAATAATTGTAAAAAATCTCAATCTTTTTAGATTGAGATTTTTTTATTTATATAGAATTTTCAATTTCTAACATATGCTTTTCATGGATTTTAAAGAATGGATAATAGATTACAATACTTAATCCAGCTATAAATATTGTAAATATTAAATTTCTTATATCCATAGATGATAGATATCCTTGTATAAAAAATGGTGCAAATGATGGATCTACTATGTAACCCATAGATATTAGATCTATTTTTTGAGCAACATAAGTTAATGATAAACTAACTATTGGCATAAATAAAAATGGAATAGCCAGTATTGGATTTAATATAATTGGTGTCCCAAAAATTACTGGTTCATTTATTCCACAAATTCCTGGAATAAACGATAATTTTCCTATTGATTTAAGTTGTTGAGATCTGCTTCTCATCATAAGAATAACTAATCCTATTGTATTTCCTGCTCCACCTAATATTGCCACTCTAAACATCTGCAAATTCATAAGCATTTGAGGTTCTTGTCCAGATTTTATTAGTTCTGCATTGATTCCTGTATTTGCAATTCCTAGAGAAAATACAAGAGGAAAAATTATTGATGTTCCATTTATTCCAAACAACCATAATAGATTTCCAAAAACAACAATTGCAACATAACCCCATATATTATTTCCAATTGTTAATGCTGGTGTCAATATCAGCATTATTAAACTTGGAATATCTTTTCCTGTATATACAAAAATTACAATGCTTAAACCATAAATTATAATTATATTCACTAATAATGGAATTAATGCATTCATAAAAGATAGGACTGCTGGTGGAATATGTTCACCCTTAAACTTCCAATCTAATTTTTCAATAAGCATTGTTATTTCAACTGTTAAAAGACTTAAAATAATTGCAATGAATAATCCATCAGCACCTAAATAAGTCATTACGATAGAATTATTTTCAATTGGTGCAGCTACTAGTAAAAATATAATCATTGATATTAAACCTGATGTTGACTTATTAAGATTATAGTTTCCTGATAATGCATAAGCTATAGTAAATGATGTCATTAACCCTACTATTCCCATTGTAAAATTAAAGGGCTTTGTCAATATTGCATAATTTTCTATAGCAAATTTTTTCCAATTTAACATAAACTTTAAAATTATATTCTGTGTTTCAGGATTTACTAAATTTACATTTATCGGTGGATTAGCTACTATTAAGAATAATGACCCTACAACAATTAAAGAAAGTGTCATCATCATTCCTGTTGAAATTGCAGCTAAATGTTTTTGATTACCAATCTTATCCCCTATAGGTAAGAGTACTTTTTCTAATTTATTTAAAAATTTATTCTCCATTTTTCCCCCAAACTCTTATTCTTGCCACGGATTATATTTAAATGCTGATACTACTACTTTTTTAGGGTCATACTTCTTTAAAATTTCATTATATTGTTCTTTATAATCGTTATCTACTTCTTTCTGTGGAATAACCATACTAGCTTCATTTAAAAAGTGGAAAGAATCTCTTCCCATTTCTGCTCCTCTAGTTGTATGCTTATCTAAAGCATAATCAGGTATCTCTGGAACATATCCCATTGCAAATCCTTTAATAACAATATTTTTTAATAAATCACTTGATCTGTCTTTTTCACAATTACAAAGATATCTAATTGCATGAATAAAAAATATTGGTCTATCTCCATCTGCATAAGCATACTCTTTTCTCATTTCTTTTAAGTTATTTATCAAAATAGCTGCCATTGGATCTCCCATTCCAATATCTTCAACAGAAATTGCAACCAATCTTCTCCATAATTTTTCTTCCATTTGTGGAGAAGTTATATACATCTCATAAGCAAATTCGCATGCTGCTTCAACTTTACCTCTTCTTATTGATTTTTGAAGAGCTGAAATAACCTCATCTCCTATTAATCCATTTCTTGTTGTTACTCTTGCCCAAGGGTCTTGTAAAAATTTCTTTTCCATTTTTTCTCCTTTATGATATATAATATTATTGGTGATTATTAATGATTAATGTAAATTATATTTGTAAAAAACACAAACTATCAACTTTAGAAAAAAGTATCTTAGAGTTTATAGTTGAAAACATTCAAAACAAAAAGAAAATTTCTATTAGAAATGTAGCTATAGAGAACTTTACTTCTACATCTGTTATTTATAAATGCATGAATAAAATTGGGTATACAAGTTATTCTAATTTTATCTATTTTTTAAAAACAAATCATAGCTCTTTAATTTCTAAGGGATATTCTTTTGAAGAAAATGAATCATTTAAAAAAGCAATTACTTTATTTAAAGAAAATAAAGATAAACTTTTTATGTTTACATCTACTGGAATAGCAAATAATATATCTTCTTATATGAATGAGCGATTAGCACTTATTGGAATTAGAGGTATTTCTAATGGACACATACAATTACTTGAAACATCTTTTGCAAAAGATGTTATCTTAATCACTCTTTCTCAATCTGGTGAAACTGAATCTGTTATTGATATTCTTAAGATAGCCAATAAAAATAAAATAAAAAGCATAAGTTTTATTGGAAAAAAAGATACTACAGTAGAATCTCTTTCTAATATAAATCTTGTATCAAATAACGATATTTTTTTTGCTGATGTTATAACTATCTTTGAAGAAATCTTGAAAAGAATATAATCTTTTTTATAATAAAAGTCAATGACTCTGAGCTATTAAAAAAAATGTTATGAAAAATAAAAAAATGTTTTCTCTTTAATCTTTAAATAAAATGTGATAAAATTCTCTTAGAAAAATATAAAACTTATATATATTTGGAATATGGCCAAAAGTTTCTACACCAAACCGTAAATTTGGTACTATAAGTGAAAGTTAACTAAAAACAGTGAGCTTTTGCTTACTGTTTATTTTTTTAGGGAGGATTTTGTGAAAAATTATTTGAAAAATACTATCTTACTGGGATCATTATTTTTACTTGGCTGCAGTTCTTTAAGCGAAAAAAAGGAAAATGCAAGTATCATTATTAAAAATGGTACAATTTTAACTATGAATACTAATAATAGTGTTATAAATAATGGAGTGGTTATAATTAGAGATAACAAAATTATTTCTGTTGGAAATGAAGAGCTTTTGAAAAGTTATTCTGCTAAAAAAATAATAGATGCTCAAGAAGGTATAATTATGCCTGGTATGATAAATACACATAACCATCTTCCTATGATTGCTTTTAGAGGTCTTGGCGAAGAAGGAATAAAAAATAGATTATTCGCTTACTTTTTCCCATTAGAAGGAGAGAAACTAAATAGAGATTTAATTTATAAAGCTACTATTCATGGAACTATTGATATGGCACTCTCTGGAGTTACAACATATGCTGATATGTATTATCATATGGATGAAATGGCCAAAGCCACTAAAGCTGTTGGAATTAGAGGAGTGCTTGGCGAAACTGTTATTAAATTCCCTGTAGTTGATGCCAAAGAACCTTATGGTGGTATCGAATATGCTGTTAATTTTATTGAAGAATACAAAAATGATGATTTAATTATCCCTGCTTTCGGTCCTCATGCCCCTTATACTGTTTCTAAAGAAAAAATGCAGGAAATAAACAAACTTTCTAAAAAATATAATGTCCCTATTATGATTCATGTAGGAGAGTTTGATGATGAAGATAAAAGGTTAAATTTGAAAAATAAATCTGTTATTGAATATATGGATTCTATTGGAGTTTTAAATAATAGAGTTTTATTAGCTCATGCTATACACTTAAATAAAAAAGATTTGGATATAATCAAAGAAAGAGATGCATCTATTGCTTATAATCCTATGGCTAATGCAAAAGGAGCAACAGGAATAGCAAGCGCTTATGAAATGTTAAATAAAAATATAAAAGTTGGACTTGGAACTGATGGGCCTATGAGTTCTAATCAAGTAGACCTTTTTAGAACTTTAAGTTATGCCTCTTCTATGCAAAGATTAAAGTATAATGATAGAACTATTATGACTCCAGATGTTGTTGTTAAAATGGCTACAATTGGTGGAGCTCAAGCTTTAAATCTAGATAAAAAAATTGGATCAATTGAACCTGGTAAATTAGCTGATATTATTATAATCGAAACTAAATCACCTAACATGATGCCTAACTATGATCCTTTTGCTACTCTTGTTTTCCAAGCTAACTCATCTAATGTAGATACAACAATTGTTAATGGTAAAATAGTTGTAGAAAATAAAAAATTAAAAACATATGATATTGAAAAAAATAGAACACAAATGAAAGAGATTGAAAAGGATATTGCTGAATTTGCTAAAGAACTAGCTCAAAAAGCTAAAAATATAAAATAATATATTTAATTTATTATTCAATTCTAAAAAAGACTCCTATAAAAGAGTCTTTTTTTATTTTGATATCTTATAAATAAAATTTTTAACTTTCTCTTCTAAAATTTCTACAACTATTCTTTTTTCTTCATAAGTATCTGTAGGATATTCATCCATAGCAAAATCAAATGTTTCTTTTGCTAAGACTAAAGGACACTCTATTCCACAGCCCATTTTAACTAAATAATCAATTTCTTTAGGTAGTTGATCTAAAGAATGAGGCTTATATCCTTTCATAGATAAATTCTTGTCTTCCATTATTTTAGCGCCCTCTTCATTTACTTTATCAGCTGGAAATGTTCCTGCACTCACAACAATAAAGTCATTCGTCAATTCTTTTGCAAACCTTTCACAAATTATACTTCTAAAAGAATTACCTTTACATACAAAAGCTATTGTTTTCAT